>JAAZOQ010000264.1 GCA_012797695.1 Anaerolineaceae bacterium
CCCAAATCCATCGGCCTGATCGGCAATGCCGCGGAGATCTATCCGCAGCTGGTGCAGCACGGCGTTGTCCCGGACGTGGTCACGGATCAGACCCCGGCGCACGACGTGCTCAGTTACGTCCCGGCGGGCTTGAGCGTGAAAGAGGCCGAAGCCCTGCGCAAGTCAGACCCCGAGGAATACAAACGCCGTTCCCTTGATTCCATGGCCGATCACATCCGTGCCATGCTCGAATTCCAGAAACGCGGTGCTGAAGTTTTCGATTATGGCAATAACCTGCGCCAGCGCGCTTACGATCACGGCGTGCGCGATGCTTTCAGCTTCCCTGGTTTTGTACCGGCTTATATTCGACCTCTCTTCTGTGAGGGCAAGGGACCTTTCCGCTGGGTGGCCCTTTCAGGTGACCCTGAGGATATTTATCGCACAGATGAAGCCGTGTCCGAGCTTTTCCCGGAGGATGAGCACTTGCAGCGCTGGCTCAAAATGGCCCGCGAGCAGGTGCACTTCCAGGGCCTGCCCAGCCGTATTTGCTGGCTGGGATATGGCGAACGCGCCAAAGCCGGCCTGAAATTCAACGAGCTGGTCGCCAAGGGCATTGTCAAGGCTCCGATCGTCATCGGCCGTGACCACCTGGATGCCGGCTCGGTGGCTTCACCGAATCGCGAAACCGAAGGCATGCGTGACGGCACTGATGCCGTCAGCGATTGGCCAATCCTCAATGCCATGATCAACGTGGCCGGTGGGGCTACCTGGGTTTCTTTCCACCACGGCGGCGGCGTGGGCATTGGTTTCAGCCAGCACGCTGGCATGGTCATCGTTGCCGATGGTACCCCCGAAGCGGCTGTGCGTCTGCAGCGCGTGCTGACCACCGATCCGGGCATGGGTGTGGTCCGCCACGCGGACGCGGGATATCCCGAGGCCATTGACGCTGCACGGCGCATGGGCATCAAAATCCCCATGCTCAAGAAAGACTGATCATTGAAGAAAAAACGCACGATTGGCTTTTTACTGGCAATAGTGCTTGGCTTGGCCGCGGCACTGGTTTACGGTTGGGTCATTGCCCCGGCCGGGCCGAAGAACACGGCTCTGGCGAGCCTGCGCGCCGATTACAAAGCCGATTACGTGCTGATGGTGGCGGAAGCCTACCCCAATCAGAGTGATACGCTGGCTGCCATCGAAATGCTGCGCCAGCTCAATCAGAATGATCCGCTTAAAGCGGTGGATCAAGCGCTGGTCATGGCCCAGCAGTTGAATTACACGCAGACTGATCTGAAGCAGATGGTCGATCTGGAACTGCGGGTGCGCCAGTATGCAGGAGGACAATGAAAGAGAAAGCGCCTCCTCTGTATCTGATCACCGGCATCGTCATCGGCGTTTTGCTGGGTTTGCTGCTGGCGTACGGTCTCTTCCCGGTGCGTTATACGGGCACTACGCCAGATACGCTGGGTGCCTCCGCGAAGGATACCTATCGCCAACTGGTGGGCAAGGCTTATCTTTACGAAGCAGATAGCGGACGAGCGTTCAGCCGTCTGGCCCTGCTGCAGGATGCTGATCTGCAAGCAGAGCTGGTGAAGCAATCGCAGCAACTGGCCGCAGAAGGCACGGATACCCAGGCGGCGCGCGGGTTGGCCCTGCTTTCGGCAGTTTTTACACAGCCGAATCTGGTAATTACCCCTCTGGTGACTGCTTTGCCCGCAGTCACTGAAACATCGGCGCTCGTTGAGTCAGCCACCCCGACTCAGGGCCCCATAGAGGCCACTGAAACGCCCGTACAGCCTTCAGCGACGCCATTTGCTACATTTACCCCTCGGCCTACCGCCACGGCCTTACCAACCCAGGGAGCACCGTTTACGCTGGTCAGCGACCCAAAGGAAGATTGCAGTGTCGGGAACCAGGAAGGGCTGCTGATCGTTTACGTGCGTGATGCCAATGGTGATGGGGTAGCCGGGGTGAAGATCGAGATTTCACAGCCGAGTGGGGGTTCCTCCGCCTTCTTTACCGGCCTGTATCCTGAGATTGATAACGGCTACGCCGATTTCACGATGGTCGAAGGGGAAACCTATAATCTGCGGGTCGGCATTGGGGGCACCTTGATCAGCGGTCTGCAAATGCCGGTCTGTTCTGATGGCGGCAATTCACACTCAGGCAGCCTGACCCTGGTCTTCAAGCAGCAATAAGATAATCAAGAATAAAAAGACCTCGAATGAATTTTCATTCGAGGTCTTTTTAAGTGTCAGAGAGGGTGATTATTGATTTCCCATCGGATTGCTGTTGGCCCAGTCTTCACCCAGATAAAGGATGACGTCGGCCGCAGCGTTGGGATCGTAGTGATAAACGGTGCGCGCTGAAGGGATCGACATCAAATTGGCCAGATATTTGGCCGTGTAAGGAGCTTTGCCATACTCGATGTTCGAGTACAGCACGGAACTGGTATTGCCGGTGCCGACTACGTTCAAGCCTTTGCTGGTGAAGAACGCTGATGTCGTATCCGCCAACCCGCTCGAAAGGGTGCCGTTCATGATCTGAATGCGGGCGTTTTCAGCCTTGGCCAGCTCTAGGGGGTCCGTTACTCCCATCACGATGGGGGCGGCGGCACTGCCTTGGGCAGCAAACATTTGGTTGACCAGCTTTTCGATGGCCGCCTGATCGGGGATCAGCACCTGCTGGGCGGTGTTATCGATGATCACCGTGGTTTGTTCGGCGATGTCAGTCGTATCGATGTTGTAGGTGGTCATATTTTCACGCGGGATCTGCATCATCAGGGTAGCCAGTTGGATGGCCTGCGTGAGCGACATATCGGTTTGGATGCCGGCAGAAACGTCATTATATAGCGCCGGGGCTTTGGTAATCAGGGTGGGCAGCATGTTGAAATCCATGATGCGGTCACGGACGGCTTCAACCATCTGCATCTGGCGGGAACCGCGTCCAAAATCGCCCTGATCGTCGCCGCAGTCTTCACGGCAGCGCGCGTAGGCCAGGGCATAGCTGCCCGGTACGGTGTAGGTTCCCGGTTCGATCACGAAGCGGTTGCCATCGCCTTTCCAGTCGGCCAGCATGGGGCTGGTCAGGGTGATGGAAATGCCGCCAATTTCATCGATCAGTTTGGTAAAAGAGTCGAAATCAATCTGGGCGTAGTAATTGATGGGCACGCCCAGAAACTGTTCCACGGTTTCTACGGCCAACCCTGGCCCGCCGCCAGGCAGGTTCCAGGCTTCACCGTAGGCATAAGCCATGTTGATCTTCTTTTCGCCTACCCCTTCAGGGATTGAGACCAGCAGGTCGCGGCGGATGGAAAGGGCACCAATGGTCTGCGACAGCGGATCGATGGTGACCAGGATCATGGTATCAGACTTGGGCGGACCATCGCGGTCGGCGGTGTTGACGCCGTTGCCGGTATCGAGACCGAGCAACAGAATGTTGACCCGGCTTTCCCCATCCCAGGCTTTGGTAGTGGTACTGCCCCCGGTCTGCAAGGCCTGAGTGGGTTGAGCGGTTTGCTGTACCACCGTGTCGCCAGAAGATTCCACTGGGGCGCCTGGCAGGGAGGTCAACGACCAGCCCTTGACCAGGTTAAAAACAAATTTCCCGCCAAAATAGGCGAGCAGAATACCAGCAACGACAAAGGCAACCAAAAGGCCTTTGGTAACGTTGTCGAGGCGAGGTCTCCGTTTGCGCGGGGAACGCGTCATAGAGTAGTTCTTATTCTGTGTCATAGGGTTCTGATTACGCCCTCACTTTACTCAAGATTACACATGCTGTTGCAAGAATAGTTCCAACCAGAAAATTCACCCGCTGCCAGCGGGGGCCCTAAACAGTTATTCTGGCCGGGGCGGAGGCATGGGCAGACCCTCGTCTGCTACCGATTGCCATTTGTCGCCCTCAGAAATCAACATGACGGGAATGTCTTCCACGATCGGATATTTCCTGCCGCAATCTTCACAGATCAGCCAGCTGTCTTGGTAAAGCTTGAGAAGACCTTCTTTTTCGCGAACACAGGCAGGGCAGCGAAGAATTTCGAGCAAATCCGGATTTACCATAATCACTCCATCAAAAAAATAACGAATCGATCAATTTTACCACTGAGTGGGCTGCGATACGAATAATCCGAAGGGATCCAGGTGCCTAATTTGCTGACGCCGGCGGCATGTTCTCGGTTCCCGGCCCATATTCGTAGATATCCGGCCAGGGTTCATACTGGGTCACGAAATGATCGGAATCGATCACTTCACCGTTGCGGGTGACGGTGCGGTCGACGCTGACGTCGGCCCCCTGAACGGCCCAATCAGTTTGTTTGACCGTCCCGGCCGGCAATTCAGGGTTCTCCACGTATTTCGGGTCCGGGGGATCGACCGGGTCGGTGGGGCCGGTGGTATCCCAGGTGACCTGACGGCCATCCGAGGTGGAGTAGAACTTCCAGGTCAGGGAATAGTTGCTTGGGCTGACGTAGGTTTCCATCAGCAGCCAGTAGGGCGTGTCATTCTTGAACTTGAAATCGACCAGCGGCACGAAAACGGTGGCATCCAGACCGGCTAACTGCGAGTTGTGTGCCCCCGATGAGTTCACCTGCTCATAGTAGCCGACGCGGTAAGCGTGGGCGTGGCGTTCCAGAATGGGGTAGCCGCTGAAGAACACCGTACGGAACAAGGTGGTGCTCACCTGGCAGACTCCTCCGCCGACGCCCTGAATGGTCTGATCGCCCACGATGATGGCGGCCTCTGCATAGCCATTATCCAGGGTGATATTGCCCAGCACGTCGGCCATCGAAACGGTAGCCCCCGGCGCCACCAGCAGCCCCTTGAAGCTATCGGCGGCCGTGGTGATGTTCTGGACGCGCTCTGCCGAGGAGCCGCGGAAGTAGGTGGTGTATTCCCCCACCAGTTCCGTGATGCCCAGGTCCGCCGCGGTGGCATTGTCGCCGACCTGCGGCTGAGTGCTGGTGATGGCCAGCTCCGCGCTGTGGCTGCCGCTGAGAAGCTGCTCATTGATCGCGCTCACTGACCCGTTCAGGTCAAGCTGCCGGCCAATGACCGCATGATCCTTTAGATCCAGCTGGCGGGTATCATCGTTGAAGATAAAACGCGCGTTTTGCGGCTCCTGATCGATCTGTGACTCAAGCGTCTGCAGATAAGCGGTCATCAATGGCTGGCTAACCTCGACAGTATAGGCCGGGGCCTGACCATCCTTGCTCTCTGAAAAGGCCAGCAGCCCTGCCAGCACATTGGGCTGGATCACCCAGGGCCCGGCCGTGGGCGTGTTGGCAGCGGCTGGCAGATTTAGCGTAAAGGGTTGGCTAAGGATGGCTTTGACCTGCTCGCCCTGCTGGGTCACATCCAGCACTTTCGGGGCAACTTCAGTCACCGCCAGCTGTACCACCCCATCCTGCATCGCCCTGATCTGCTGCCCCAGTGCCTGCAGCGAACCCGAGAGATCGAGCACGCGCCCGATCTGCCCCTGATTGACCACTACCTGGGCGTTTTCGATGCTCAGGCTGGCCTCTTTCACCGGCTGATCGATCAGGCTGGCCAGTTGTTCGAGATATTGCAGTGCAACTCGCTGATCGTAGATAAATACCGGACTGGTGGCCTTGCCGAAGAGCGCCGTCTGAATCAATTCCAGCGGATGCCGGCGCCCAATCTGCAGTGCCTGGTCCACCGTTGTCTCAGTATCCAGATAGACCCCGATCTGTGCCGGGCTGACCATCCAGCTTTGCTCCCCGGCCTGCAGCAGGATGTGCCCGGTCTGCGGGAAAGAGTACGAAGCCGCTACTGTTTGAATGGCCTGGCTGCGATTCAGCCCTCCCAGTGCGATGCCGTTCAGGGTTACTCCCGGCAGAATACGTCCGGAATAGAGAATCAGAATCAACCCGATAAAAGCAAAAGCGACCGCCAGTACCGCGCCCAGTCCCAAAAGCAGGGCAGAGAGCGCCTTTTTGAATATAGAAGAAGGAGTCTTGTTCATTGCGAGGAATTATAACATCCGTGAAAAGGAAAAAGAATCAGAAGCAAACCAATTTGACCAATTTCTGAAATTGGTGGCGAATACCCTTGACAGTAAAAAATCGGCGTGTATAATACTGCCCTGTCGTTCGAAACAAAAGATTTCGCCTCCCACTGAGGCAGATCCTTGAAAACCCAATAACCAGACTTCTGGATAGTACCCTGGCAATTTTCAGAAAAGAATACCGATGTTGAAACAAAACATCGGTAATTTTATCCGAAAAAAGCCCTTGACAAAGGGAAAGTTCGAGAGTAGAATTCAAGTCCCAAGTGAGTTGAGGATTTCGCCCTTCGAGGCAAATCATTGACAACAAAATAAGGCTTGAGAGAAATCTCGAAGCATTCGAAAGGCGGCCGATGATGAAAGATGAAAAAGAAATCATCGGCAATTTCTTCGAAACCCCTTGACAAGAAGAGGGGGCTGCGAGTAGAATCTGGCCCTTGGAAGCAATCAGCACCTTAACAACTGAAGAGTGATAGGAAGTAAGACGATGCCCTGTCGTTTCAAGTAACACAACAAATCCGTAACTTACACCTGAAAAGGTGAAAAAATTATACGGAGAGTTTGATCCTGGCTCAGGATGAACGCTGGCGGCGTGCTTAATACATGCAAGTCGAACGGAGACAGTAGCAATATTGTCTTAGTGGCGAACGGGTGAGTAACGCGTTGGTGACCTGCCCCGAAGAGAGGGATAGCAGTTCGAAAGGACTGATAATACCTCATGTGGTTATTGGTTTTAGAATCCGATAACTAAACGGATTTATTCGCTTCGGGAGGGGCCTGCGTCCCATCAGCTAGTTGGTAAGGTAATGGCCTACCAAGGCGATGACGGGTAGGGGACCTGAGAGGGTGGCCCCCCACAATGGAACTGAAACACGGTCCATACACCTACGGGTGGCAGCAGTAGGGAATATTAGAAATGGACGAAAGTCTGATCTAGCAACACCGCGTGTGCGA
>JAAZOQ010000265.1 GCA_012797695.1 Anaerolineaceae bacterium
CCGGCTGAAGAAACAACTGAAGAGCCTGCGTCCGAGCCGGAAGAAGAACAATCTCTTGAAGAAATTTTCTCCCTGCGTCCAGAAGTCCTTGAAAATGTTGCTTCCACTGATGAAGAAGAAGACGAAAGCACAAAAGACGGGGCGAAAAAGAATAAGAAAAAGAGCAAGCACGTTGAAGTTACCTACGATCCAGACAAAGATCTCACCTTTGCGCGGAAAAAGCACAAACGGGGTGATGATAATGGCTGGGATTGGGATAATTAATCTAGCGAGAAAGAGTGGTGTCTAAACAAGCGCTGAAGAGAACGAAACACATTCCACAGCGAACCTGCATTGGCTGCCAGAGAGTACTTCCTAAAAAAGCGCTCATCCGGGTGGTCAGAACAGAGTCAGGGGTCGAGGTGGATCCATCCGGAAAAGCTCCCGGACGTGGAGCCTACATCCATGGAGTTCGTTCTTGCTGGGACAAGGCCGTGAAAGGATCTGTCGCCCGTGCCTTAAAAACTGAATTATCGGATTCCGACCGGCAAGCGCTGCTGGAATTTGCGCAGACGCTGCCGGCCGAAGATCCATCTGAGGCAGAACGTGATTCAAATGATCTGCCTGCTCAAGAGGGAAACAGATGATTCGATAATCTTCAGCCCGGTTGCCCTTCACACCGACAGAACAGTGCGCTTGTGAAAATAGAATATTCTCCAATCCGTCAGGGTTGTGTTTTACAGGGGGGTACTTTTTTTGGAGGTGTGTTATGAGCGAAAATGGGCAAAAGAAGATCGAATTTCCAGTCAACATCACCGTACGTGACCTGGCCCAGAAAATGGAAGCCAGCCCAATTCAGGTTATCAAGATATTAATGGCAAACGGGGTAATGGCGAATATCAATCAGGTGATTGATTTCGATACTGCTGCAATTGTCGCCTCTGAACTCGGGTTCGAAGCAGTACAGGAACAACTGGTCGATACCACTCAACCAGAAGAAGAGGGCGAAATCCCTCTGTGGCGCAAGTTGATCATGAATGAAGACCGCAAGAATCTGGTCAACCGTCCACCGGTCGTGACCATTTTGGGTCACGTCGATCACGGCAAAACCACCCTTTTGGATGCCATTCGCCACACCAACGTTGCCAGCGGTGAAGCTGGTGGCATCACCCAGCACATCGGTGCATATCAAGTTGAACATAAGAATCGTCTATTGACCTTTCTGGATACCCCAGGGCATGCCGCTTTTACTGCCATGCGCGCCCGCGGCGCTCAAGGCGCGGATATCGTCATCCTCGTCGTGGCGGC
Organism: Anaerolineaceae bacterium; assembly: GCA_012797695.1. GTDB lineage: Bacteria > Chloroflexota > Anaerolineae > Anaerolineales > Anaerolineaceae > UBA6107. The sequence goes on from JAAZOQ010000265.1 coordinate 1,288, forward strand.
ATCAGATGGCGTCATGCCGCAAACTCGTGAAGCGATTGCCCACGCTAAAGCCGCCCGCGTTCCGATCATCGTGGCCCTGAACAAGATCGACCGCCCCGATGCCAACCCCGATTACGTCAAACATCAACTGGCCGATAATGGCCTCGTTCCCGATGAGTGGGACGGCAATACGCTGGTCGTTCCCGTTTCTGCCAAAATGAAAAAGGGGCTCGAAGATCTGCTCGAAGCCATCTTGTTGGTCTCGGATAATATGGATATCCTGGCCAACCCCAATGGCAAAGTGATCGGTACCGTCATTGAAGC
>JAAZOQ010000266.1 GCA_012797695.1 Anaerolineaceae bacterium
AATCTCAGCGCCGCTGATCTGCCGCCGCTGGACGACGAAATCATGCGCAAACTGAAAGCGCTGTACGATCAGCGCATCCGTCCGCTGGTGCATCACTACTGGTAGAATTCGAGAACCGCTCCTCAGAGCGGTTCTTTTTATGTTTCTTGCCAGGGGTTGACGATCTGTACCCCGCTGCGAAAATATTCCTTGACGTAGCGGGTTGCCAGAATCAGGTTGTGGCGCAGCGCCGAGGCGGCGATGAGGGATTCAAGTGTGCCCATCGGCTGACCATTCGTTTCTTTCCAGGCGGTCAGGGATCCCCACAGGGTGAGAGTCACGGTATCCAGAGGCAGAATGTGGTCTTTCAGCCGTTCCAGCAGACCGTGGTACACCCAATCCAGCAGTTGATCTTTGCGGGAGGAGTCGGGCAATCGTTCAATGCCGCGTTGGATCTCGCCTACGCTGATAACGCTCATGTACAGCCCGTCTCGGTCCACGCGCTGCATCCAGTTCAGCACTTGCGGGTCAGGCTGCTGGCGGGCGAACTCGGTCAGGACGCAGGTATCCAGCAGGTAACTCATCGTTGGATCTCGATCAGGCGCTCGCGGATGGCCTCACGCGGGGTTTCCAGTTCAGTGCCGGCCAGCGGAGAATCCAGCAAAAAATCGGCCAGGGTGTCCCCCTCCGTACAGGCAGGCTCCACCTCCGGCAACCACGTGGATTCATCTTCCGCGGGTGGGGTGCGGAATAGATTTTGGAGAAAGACCGGTAAAGAAGTTTTTTTGTCTTCTCCGGCAGCGGTATTTGAGGCGCGCAGCGGCTGATGCACTTCCATAGGTCATCCCCTTTCTCGACACTTTAATTATAGTGAAAATGCACGAAAAAGCGAAAAAAAAGGATAGAAATGGTGAAAAAACTCACTATAATGATTAATTGAGGGGTCATCGAAGGAAAGAAAGCAGCAAGAGTCTTTCATTTTGAAAATCATAATGCTCGGGTACCGCCCTCCTTACCAGATATTGGGTATGTCTGGGTCGGTTTGTTTTTGTAAAGTGGAGGAAAAGATGAGTCCAAGAAGAAAGACGGAAAAAACCGGAGAAAACACAAAAGACTCTTCTAAAAAGCCGAACGTGCCAAAACCGAAGGAACATAGCAGTCATGAAGGCAACGTGGATGGCTATGTCGATATACCTTTTCCTCACACTATCAAAGCACCCAAGTCTACCAAAATCAATCCGGAACAGTGAGGAATTATGTCTGGCGAACCGAGTAACCCTGTAGAAACCGAACAAGAAAAAATTTCTGAACAAATGGAAGACAAAAAGAAACAACTGCGAGAGACCGCCAAGTGGATTTTGACGGGATTTGGGGCAATTGCGGCAGCATTATTGGCGGGGATAAATCTTTCTTCTATCAGCAAGGTGACCTCGCCTTATATTTACTTTGCCATGATTTCTTTTTTGGTCGCGTTGACCGCGGTGTTTCTTGAGATTTATCTCGTGAGTCAGGTACTTACCTGTGGCAGCATGAATGAACAACAGATGCGCAGGTTCGTGAACGACCGGCAAGTCCAAAAGATCAGTAATCTCAATAATGTTCTGCTGCTGGATGGTTATTTGACGGTTGACAAATTTTTTGATGACTATGACGAGAAAGGGGCGCGATTCGAAACCGCGAAAAAAGAGAAAGATTTCAAGACGCTTGATGAGATGAATCAAGAGATGAAAAAAATGGTACAGACCTATTTCAATCTCAGAGATGAGATCTCATTTACCAGTGTGAAATTCACTTACAAAAAAGCCATTCAGGGCATTTTCATTTTTGGCGCCATTGCCGCGCTTGCCATCGCGGTGTTTGCCTGGTCGGTAGGCAAAACCCCGGCGGCGGTAACCATGTTTGTCAATCCGCCGGCAGCCGCGCAGCTAACCCTGACCGAGGCGGGGCAGCAGGCGCTTGCCCCCAGCCTGGGGGAGAAGTGTGTGGCACAGCCGGCGGTTGCGGTGATCTTGCTCAGTGTGGAGGGAGGTAGCTTTGATGTGGTGTCACAGCCAACGGCAGATTGTGCAGTGGTGCGTTTCAAAGTCAGTGCAGACGTCGGCCAGGTGAAGACCCAACCCTGATGCGACAGAATATTGGTGCCAGATTCCCGAGAGCTCCCCTTTCGGGAATCGCTTTTTTAATTTCCCCTATAATTAACTCGACTCAAAATCAACGATAGAGGAATGCTATGGGCTGGTTAGATCGTCTGCATGGGAATCCACTGAACTGGCTGCTCGAACCCTCTGCACCGGCCGTGCGTGCGCTGGCACTGCGTGATCTGACCGAAGCACCTCTGCCGGAGGTGCTGGCGGCCCGCCGCGAAGCCAATCAATCTGCCCCAATCACGTTCATCCTTTCCAAAATGGACCCAGAAGGTTACTGGGACCAGCCTGGGCCGGGATACAGCCATAAATATCATTCTACGGTGTGGTCAATCCTGTCGCTGGCCCAGGTGGGGGCACACATCGATGAGGACGAACGCATCCAGACGGCGTGCCGCTATTTGCTGGAACATACTTTAACCCGCAGTGGGCAATTTACTGCTTCGGGGGCACCTTCCTATACCTTTGATTGTTTGCAGGGGAACCTGTGTTGGGCTTTGACTGAATTGGGCTGCTGCGATGAACGCCTGGATCAGGCTTTTGACTGGATGACCCGCACGGTCAATGGGGTGGGGATTGCTCCGGTACATGAAAAAAACGCTTCGGCGCATTTCTATGCCATTAAATGCGGCCCGGGTTTTGCCTGCGGCATCAATGGTTCCCTGGCCTGTGCCTGGGGAGCGGTGAAGGTATTGCGCGCACTGGCAGCGCTGCCGGCTGAGAAACGGACCCCACTGGTTCAGGACGCCATTCAGACGGGGGTAGATTTTCTGTTTTCGGTGGACCCGGCTACGGCGGATTACCCCACAGCACCCGGCCATGCCATCAGTCGGAACTGGTGGCGCTTTGGCTTCCCGGTCTATTACATCAGTGACATTTTGCAGGTGCTCGAAACCCTGTGTTTGCTGGGCTACGCGTCTGATCCGCGTTTGCGCAATGCACTGGAGCTGGTGGAGAGCAAGCAGGATGAACAGGGGCGCTGGAACCTGGAATATAGTTATTCAGGCAAAGCCTGGGGAAACTTTGGCACCATTCACCGCCCCAATAAATGGGTGACCCTGCGTGCTTTGCGGGTATTGAAAGCCGCGGGCTGAATTTTTTCGAGAAAAAACAATAAAATGGCCGTGGAAAAACCCACGGCCATTCTTCATTTTTAATTGGACTGATGCTTGATGAACGTGTCTTGCTGCAATTCTTCGAAGGCCGTTTGCAGTTCTTCCTGAGTATTCATCACGATCGGCCCATACCAGGCAACGGGTTCGTGCAGGGGCTGCCCGCTGATCAGCAAAAAGCGTACCCCATTCTCTGCACCGCTGATCTGCACTTCCTCTCCGCGGCCAAAGAGCACCAGCGAAGTATTTTCAGCATTGGGATCGATGTCAGCTTCCTCCGCTTCGCCAAAGTTTCCTTTGCCTGCGAAAACGTAAGCGAAAGCATGGTGCTCGGCCGGGATCGTGTGGGTGAAGGTCGTGTGGGGAGGCAGTGAAACATCCAGATATTCAGGCTGGATGGTGACGTTCTTGATTGGCCCACTCACCCCCTGAAAGGTACCGCAAATGATGCGCACTTCTCCTCCACCGGGCAGAGCAACGCGGGGAATCTCGGTGTCGGTGACACCTTGATAATGGGGGTCGATCATTTTCTGCGCACTGGGTAAATTGGCCCACAATTGAAAGCCCCACATCTTACCTTCAGCATCCCCGGTGGGCATTTCTTGGTGAATGATGCCGCTGCCAGCGGTCATCTACTGCACGTCACCCGGGCCAATCACCCCTTCGTGCCCCAAGCTGTCGCCATGAGCCACGTGTCCACGCAGGACGTAGGTGATGGTTTCGATGCCCCGGTGCGGATGCCAGGGGAAACCTTTAATGTATTGATCTTCTGAATCGCCGCGGAAATCGTCCAGCAGCAAAAAAGGATCATAGGGTTGGATCTCTCCAAAGCCAAAAGCGCGCCTCAGGTGCACTCCGGCCCCCTCGAGGGTGGGGCGGCTTTGACTGACTGCAAGTACCTTGCGAATGGAACTCACTTTACCTCCAATCACGGATTATTCAATTTACTTACGATAACATGAAAGATTAATAGAATCAAGATACAATTAGTCTGATTACAGGTAGTTTTAGAAATATACAGGAGAGAGTTATGAAGTTTTTTCACGTTTTCTTGATCGGTCTGCTGGGTTGGCTGTCTTTCGGGATGGGCACAGCGGCGAATGCTGGCTCTGAGCTGGCCCGCCGCAACGGTACCCTGACCGTAGATGGGGAAGTACGCCAATACCTGCTTTATGTTCCAAAAAGTTATCGCGGCGATCAGCCGGTGCCGTTGGTGATCAGTATCCATGGCTATGGGGGCAGTCCCTCCCAGCAGCAAAAGGAAAGCGGCTGGAATGATCTGGCGGATCAATATGGCTTCATCGTGGTTTATCCTTCGGGGACGGGTACCCCCAAGCATTGGCGTGCCAGTGGTACGGAGGATTCGTATAAAGAGATCGATTTCATTTCCGCGTTGATCGATAAGCTGGAGGCAGATTACTCAATCGATGCCACCCGGATCTACGTTAATGGCCATTCCAATGGAGGCGGAATGACCTTCATGCTGGCCTGTACCCTCTCTGACCGCATCGCCGCGGCCGGTGCGGTTTCTGGCGGTTATCTGTATCCCTGGCAAGACTGCAACCCGACCCGGCCGGTGCCATTGATCGCTTTCCACGGCACGGCAGACCCGGTTGTGCCCTATACCGGTGGGCCATCGCGATTATTCCACTACCCCTTTCCGGATATTCCCACTTTTATGGCCCGTTATGCTCAGAGCAATGGCTGCCAAACAACGCCACAGACGTTACCGGCGATCCAGGAGGTGAGCGGGGTGGAATACACCGGTTGTAGCCAGAATGCGAGCGTGATCTTTTATACCATCGATGGTGGCGGACACGGCTGGCCGGGCGGACGTACCCGTTTGCCTGAATTTGTGGTGGGCAAGACCACCCTATCGATCGATGCCACTCAAATGCTGTGGGATTTCTTTACCCGGTACTCTCTGAAGTAAAAAGGCTTGACTTAATAGAACAATTGTTTTATCATCAAAGTAACAAAACTTCAGGAGGAAAAAATGGCAAAAGGGAATTTAGGTCATCTGCAAGTTAATGTCCATCTGCAGAATAAGCAGTTCTATAAGGATCTCTTCGAGTTTCTGGGGTGGAAAGTGCTCTACGACGACGAGAACATGCTGGGGGTTGAAGACGAACATAGCGTGAGTCTGTGGTTTAGCGAACCGATCAAGAAGACCGTCGCCAATGATTACGACGGTATCGGCACCAATCACATGGCGATTTCGGTTCCCAGTCAGGCCGATGTAGATGCCGCAGTCGAGTTCCTCAAGCAGCATCAGGTGGCCGCATTGTTCGATACTCCGCGTCATCGCCCTGAATTCTGCGATAGCGAAGCCAACACCTATTATCAGGTGATGTTCGAAAGCCCCGATCATATTCTCTTCGAGGTTGTCTACACGGGTCCGAAGCAGAACTGATGGCCTTCTTCTGCTAGCGTGAGGCAGGTGAGCATCGCTCGCCTGCCTTTTGGGTTAAATTCAAAGGAATGGTAAAATAGGATAAATTTAGTTGAATTCGCTTTGGACTGAGAGGAAAGAACGATGCAGCCTGTTGAAATTCGACCCTCAATTTACTGGGTAGGTGTGAATGATCGTCACATCGAACTTTTTGAAGGACTCTGGCCGGTTCATGATGAGGGGGTCTCTTATAACAGTTATTTGATCAAAGATGAGAAGAACATCATTATCGATCTGGCCAGTGAGATGAGCACAGATAAGCTGGTTGAGCAGATCGAGACGATCGTCCCGGTAGCCGACCTGGACTATGTGGTGGTAAACCACATGGAGCCCGATCACTCCGGGGCACTCAAGACCCTGCTCATGCTGGCTCCCAAGATCACAATTTTGGGCACGGCAAAAACCCGCGACATGCTCGAAAGCTTCTACGGAAT
>JAAZOQ010000267.1 GCA_012797695.1 Anaerolineaceae bacterium
CATTGTCAACCCGGCCACCATTACCCCCTACGCTGAGATTCCCGAAGCCGAACGGCGATTAGCGGAAGATTTGATTTTCGACCGCGTTCCGGATGCGCTGCAAAAGCTTATCGAACATTTCCAGGCCGCCGGGCCTTCCGCTGAGAAGAAAGATGCCCAGCAGGAACTGCTCAAAACCATGAGCACCGATCAGCGTCTGCACTGGAAGATCGTTCACCGCGATAAAGAAGGCGTGGAAGCGGATATCGACGAACTGGTAGCCGCCATCCCTGCCGGGCCTGAGCGCCAGGAACGTGCGGTCTGGGTGCTGAATTCCGTCCTTCTGCCGGCCATGAAAGAGGTCGGCGACAAATTTGGCGCCGGCGAATTGATCCTGCCCTTTGTGCTGCAGTCCGCCGAGGTGATGAAGAAAACCGTTGCTCACCTCGAAAACTATCTGGAACGCAAAGAAGGGGTCAGCAAAGGCAAACTGGTGCTGGCTACCGTCTACGGAGATGTGCACGACATCGGCAAGAACCTGGTTAAGACCATCCTTTCCAACAATGGCTACGAAGTCGTCGACCTGGGCAAACAGGTCCCGGCCGAAACCATCATCAGCAAAGCCGTCGAAGAAAAAGCCGACGCGATTGGGCTAAGCGCTTTGCTGGTCAGTACCAGCAAGCAAATGCCACTGATCGTCAATGAACTGCACCGCCGCGGCCTGAAATTCCCGGTGCTGATCGGCGGAGCGGCCATCAATGAACGTTTCGGCCGCCGCATTCTGCGCACCGAAGACAACTCACTCTATGAGCCGGGCGTTTTCTACTGCAAGGATGCCTTCGAAGGTCTCTCGACGATGGATGCGCTCAGCAATCCCCAGAGCCGCGCCTCCGCCGTGCAGAAGCTGAAAGAGGAATCCGAATTCGAGTTCAGCCGCAGCGTGGCAACTGCCAGCGCCGAGACCAATGAAGAAAAATCCGCTGTTCCTCCCGCGGAATTCATTCCTCAGCCTCAACACTGGGGAGCCCACGTGGTGCAGGAAATGCCGCTTGAGGTGGTATTCAAGCACCTGGCCTTGAACGAACTCTTCCGCCTCTCGTGGGGTGCCAAAAACACCCACGGTGAGGAATGGACGAAGCTCAAGAAAGAATACGAAGACCGTTTGGCCCATATGTGCAGCGAAGCTTTGCAGGAAAAGTGGCTGAAACCGCGCGGCATCTATGGTTTCTGGCCGGCTCAAATGGATGGTCAGGATCTGCTCGTCTATGCCCCTGAATCCGTTCAGCAGGGCAAGCCCGAGGTGATCGCCAAATTCCACTTCCCGCGCCAGAAAGCTCAAGAAAATCTCTCGCTGGCAGATTACTTCCTGCCGGTGTCTTCAGGTAAGATGGATACCGTTGCCTTCCAGGTGGTGACTGTCGGCCAGGCCGCCACGGAGCGTTTCGATCGTTTGCAGGCAGCCGGCGATTACAGCGAGGCCTATTTCACCCACGGACTGGCTGTTCAAACCGCCGAAGCCGCCGCGGATTACCTGCACGAGCATGTCCGCCGTGAGATGGGCATCCCGGCTGATCAGGGCAAGCGTTATTCCTGGGGCTACCCGGCCATTCCCGAGCTGGAAGATCATCAGCAGGTCTTCAAACTGCTGCCCGCCGAAAAAGAACTGGGCATGCACCTGACCCCGGCGTATCAACTGGTTCCTGAGCAATCCACTATCGCGATCATCGTCCACCATCCGGCGGCCAAGTACTTCAATACTGGTGAATCACTCGTTGAACAATTAATGAAATGAAAGGTTAAGTATGTCTGAACCATCCAAATTCAAAGCACTCCTTGCCTCCGGCCGTCCCTTGATTTCGGACGGCGCAATGGGCACCCTGCTGCACGACCGCGGGGTCAAGCTGGATACGTGCTTTGATGCCCTGAACATTCAGCAGCCCGCCCTGGTGGCCGAGATCCACCGCGATTACATCGAAGCCGGCGCACAGATCATCCAGACCAACACTTTTGGGGCCAACCGTTTTAAACTGGCCCAACACGGTCTGGCAGAAAAAGTGACCGAGATCAATCGTGCCGGGGTGGACCTGGCTCGCAAAGTGGTCGAGGCTTCTTTCAAAGATGTATTGATTGCCGGTGACGTAGGACCGCTGGGGGTGCGTCTGGCCCCCTTTGGCCGCGTTCAGCCCGAACAGGCGTTCGCTGCCTTCTCAGAACAGATCTGTGCTCTGACTTCAGGCCAGGTCGATCTGCTCATCCTCGAAACTTTCGCTGATCTTTACGAGATCGTCGAAGCCATTCGCGCTGCCAAAACCTGCGCGCCGGATTTGCCGGTGCTGGCTTCGATGACCTTTACCCGCGACAACCTGACCCTGCTGGGCGATAGCCCGGCCAAGGTTGCCCGCCGCATCCATGCAGCCGGGGCGGACGTGATCGGCATTAATTGCTCAGGCGGGCCCAATCAACTGCTCAATCTGCTTAAACAGATGCGCGAGGCCGTTCCCGAAGGCGTCTTTTCGGTCATGCCCAATGCCGGTTGGCCACAGCAGGTCGAAGGCCGCATCATGTACCCGGCTGGCCCGGAATATTTTGGCGATTATGCCCTGTCCTTCTGGCGCGAAGGGGCCAGCGTGATCGGCGGCTGCTGCGGTACCACCCCCACCCATATTGCCTCGATCTCGAGCACAGTGAGCAAAACCAACCCCGCCAGCGTCCAGAAGATCGAGGTCATCCGCCTCAAGAAAGATCCTTCCGCCGCTGAAGCGGTTGCGCTCCCGCCCACACAATTAGCCAGCCGCTTGCAGGCGGGCAAATTCGCCATTGCCGTCGAAATGGATCCGCCGCGCGGGCTGACCACACAAAAATTGCTGGCCGGCGCCAGTCTGCTGGCCGAAGCCGGTGCGGATGTGATCGACGTAGCCGACAGCCCAATGGCGCGCATGCGCATGAGCCCCTGGGCCGTGTGCGAGCTCATCCAGCGCAAGGTGGGCATTGAAACCACCCTGCACTTCCCCACCCGCGGCCGCAATCTGCTTCGTGTGCAGGGCGACCTGCTGGCAGCTCACGCTCTCGATGTGCGCAACGTTTTCGTTGTCATGGGCGATCCCACCTCGATCGGCGATTACCCCGACGCGATGGATAACTATGATCTGGTTCCTTCTGGTTTGATCAAACTCATCAAGCAGGGTTTCAATGCTGGTCTGGACCATTCGGGCAATGAGATCGGCCAACCCACCCACTTTTTTGTCGGCTGTGCCCTCAATCTCAACCCGCAGGACCTGCAGGGAGAGATCAAGAACCTGCGCCGCAAATTAAAGGCCGGGGCTGATTTCATTTTGACCCAGCCCATCTACGATATCCGCCACGTGACCGAGTTTAAACAGGCCTATGAGGCCTCGGAGGGCTCTCCGCTGCCCATTCCGATGCTGGTTGGCTTGCTGCCTTTGGCCAGTCTGCGTCACGCCAACTTTCTGCAGCAAGAGGTACCCGGTATCGACATTCCTCAGACAGCGCTGCAGCAAATGGCCGCCGCCGGGGAACATGGGGCTGCGGCTGGGGTCAAGCTGGCTGCGGAGCTGGCCATTCAGCTCAAGGAGCTCGCTCAAGGCATTTACATCATGCCCGCCTTCGGCCGTTACGATCACGCTGCCGAGATCATTGAAGCCATCCAGTAGACGCAACCTCAAGAGGTGCACTGCAGAACCCGGTGCATCTCTTCTTTTTTCTAGTACAATAAAGTCAAACAGTGAGGCAATATGCTTCTGACGATTGATATTGGCAATACCAATGTGACTCTGGGCCTTTACGAAGGGGAAACCCTCAAGCGCCACTGGCGGATGGCTACCAACCACGAACGGATGCCAGACGAATACGGGCTCATGATCGCGGATCTGCTGGATCACGCCGGCGTTAGCTCACAGCAGCTGGAAGGCATTTGTATGGCCTCTGTCGTTCCTCCATTGACCGGGCGCGTGATCCAGGCCTGTAACACCTATCTGGACGCTGAGCCTATGAATGTAGATTACACCACGAAGACCGGGGTTTCGATCCAGATCGATGAACCAGCTCGCCTGGGTGCTGATCGGCTGGTGGACGTGGTCGCCGTCAAACATTTCTACGGCGGGCCGGCCTGCATCGTGGATTTTGGCACCGCTACCACCTACGATATCATGGATACTGCCGGCGCTTATCTGGGAGGAGCCATTGCCCCCGGTATCGGCATTTCCGCTGAAGCGCTGGTCAAATATACGGCTCAGCTTCCTCGCGTCGATCTCAAAGCACCCCCCAACGTAATTGGCAAAAACACTATCCATGCCATGCAGTCAGGCCTTCTCTTCGGTTACGTTTCGATGGTGGAAGGCATGGTCAAACGCTTCACCAAAGAAATGGGACCCAATATGAAGGTGATCGGCACCGGGGGGCTGGCCGAAATGATCGCTCAACAAACCAACGTCATTCAGATCACTGCTCCCTGGCTGACCCTGGACGGGCTGCGGCTGATCTGGGAGATGAATCAATAAGATGACCAATCCATTTGCAGAGAAACACGTTGTCCTCGGGGTCACCGGTTCGGTGGCCGCTTATAAAGCCGTTGAACTGGCTTCCAAAATGACACAATCCGGCGCGCTGGTAGATGCGGTCCTCACCCCAGCCGCGCTGCATTTCGTCTCCGCTCTGCAATTCCAGTCAGTCACTGGCCGCAAAGCTTACACCGATGCGGATCTTTGGGGTGGAGAGGCCCACGTCGTTCACATCAATCTGGGCCACAGTGCTGATCTGCTCCTTGTTGCTCCGGCTACCGCTTCGACCCTGGCCAAGCTAGCTCACGGCATCGGCGACAATCTGCTCTGCGTGACCGCTCTGGCCGCGTCCTGCCCATTATTGCTCTCCCCGGCCATGGATCTGGGAATGTTCAGCCACCCGGCGACTCAAGCCAACGTGGAAACACTGAAATCGCGTGGGGCGCACTTCTTCGGCCCAGC
>JAAZOQ010000268.1 GCA_012797695.1 Anaerolineaceae bacterium
AGAGATTTCCTGGCAAGATGCCGCGCAGAGCTTCATGGCCGCCTTCACCGAGGTCATGCAGGAAACGCCTGATCAAAGCGGACTTTCAGCAGAGGAAAATGCGAAAACGGCGGAATTTCTTGAATTACACTATGCGAACCCAATATGGACAAGAAAAATTTGAAACAACTAAAATCTCCAAATGCCAAATCTGGTACAAATCTTGCTACTGTAAAGAAGATATTTAACATGACCCTGCAATTACTCTTCTGGATCATTCTGGGAACTGGCATCTTGATGCTGGGTTCACGAGGGTTGACCGGACTGCTTACCCGCAATCAAATCAAGACGGAAGAAGCGGTCACCCCCCAAACTGTAGCCATTGTCTTTGGAGCGGGCCTGCACCGCGATGGATCCCCTTCGCCAGTGCTGCAAGATCGGGTCAAAACCGGAGCTGAACTCTACTTCAGCGGTAAAGCCCAGATTCTGCTGCTCACCGGGGATAATCGTTTCATCGATTACAACGAACCGGGAGCCATGCGAGCGTATGCCCTCCAGTTAGGCGTACCCGAAGAGGCCATTGTGCTCGATTATGCAGGGCGCAGAACTTACGATAGCTGTTACCGGGCCAAGCATATCTTTGAGGTGGATCAGGCAATTCTGGTCACCCAGGCTTACCATCTGCCTAGAGCTTTGTTTCTGTGCAACCAGTTAGGCATCAGCGCACAGGGAGTCTCAGCTGACCAGCGGATGTACCGCAAAAGTTCGCTGCTGATCTGGAACATCCGCGAAGTACCAGCCTCTTTCATGGCACTGATCGACGTCTGGGTGCGTCATCCCCTCCCCGTGATGGGTACCCCAGAACCAATCAGCAACAATGAAGAATAAAGGAAACGACATGGATAGAAAACAAGCTTTTGACATCGTCAACCAATACGTAAAAAACCAGGGACTGGTCCATCACATGCTGTGTGTAGAAGCCGCCATGCGGTTTTATGCTGAAAAAGAAGGACAAGACGTCGAACTATGGGGAATCACTGGCCTGCTGCACGATTTCGACTGGGAAATTCATCCCACCCGCGAAGGGCATCCCCGCGACGGGGCTCCTCTTCTGCGCGAAGCCGGCGTCTCTGAAGAAGTCGTGCGAGCGATTCTCGCCCACTCTGACCTGCCCGAATATCCACGGCAAACCCGCATGGAAAAGGCCCTCTTTGCCTGTGACGAAGTTACCGGTCTGATCACCGCCGTAGCACTCGTGCGTCCTTCACGTTCGCTGTATGACCTGGAAGCCAGCTCGGTGAAAAAGAAGTGGAAAGATAAGGCCTTTGCCGCGGGTACCAACCGCGAAGAAATGGAACAAGGAGCAGCCGATTTCGGAGTTCCGTTGTGGGAACACGTGCAAAATGTCATTTTGGCCATGCGCAAAATTGCTCCAGAAATAGGATTGGAAGGATCACTTCGCCCTGAATAATCCATTCAGGCGATGGAGGAGGATAAGATGACACTCACGGGTAAAGGTATGATGATCTGGCAAATTCCAAACTGCGAAAGCGGCAATGTAAATACTATTGCCAATATGGCTGCCGCAGGCGGATTTTCGCACATTCTGATCAAGATTGCAGACGGTTCGTACGCCTACAACCGGGATAAAACTACCGGCGCTGATCTGATTCCCCCTCTGGTAAGTGCTTTACGTGCCAAAGGCATAGGCGTATGGGGCTGGCATTACATCTATGGCGTCAATCCCACCGGCGAAGCGTCTATCGCCATCAATCAGATGAAGAAATACGGTATGGATGGCTATGTCATCGACGCTGAAGCCGAATTCGAGAAATCAGGCATGACCACTGCCGCCTCGACTTACATGTCAGCGCTGCGGGCAGGCCTGCCCAGCACTCCGATCGCGCTGTGCTCCTTCCGCTGGCCCACTTACCACCCCAGCTTCCCGTGGAAGGCATTTCTGGATAAATGCGATCTCAACATGCCCCAGGTTTACTGGATGAGCGCCCACAACCCGGCAACCCAGTTAACCCGCAGCCTGACCGAATTCCAGGCCATCTCTCCCTTCCGCCCACTGACCCCGACTGGACCCGCCTTTTACGAGAGCAGTTGGGCCCCCACCGCCGATGAAGTCGTCAGCTTTCTGAATACGGCGAAAAACCTGGGAATGACCGCGGCCAACTTCTTTAGCTGGGACGACTGCCGCAAGAACCTTCCTGCG
>JAAZOQ010000269.1 GCA_012797695.1 Anaerolineaceae bacterium
AAAGAATAAAGAAAGATCAGCGCACAGACGCGCGGAAAAGCTCTGTGAGCAAACGATCCAGTTCGTAATTGTGGATGCAGTTTTCCAGCTTGAAGGATTGCAGGATTTCATCGATCTGGGACTCGGTCTTTCCGATAAAAGATGTGACATAGCGCCACTGCAATTGATCGGCAGTGTACGTGCTCATGGCCGCCTGCGCGAAATAGCGTTTGTTGGTCGCGGGGTCCACCTCGGGTAAATAACGTCCGATGATCCGACTCAGAGCATCGATATGCTCCTCGACCTCGGGACTGAATCCTCCCAACCAGCCGAAATCAGTACGCAGTACGTCTTTAGCTTCGAGCAGCGGCGCGATCGCCCGCAGATAAGGCGAATCCGGGTTCAACTGGAGCCAGCCCATCGACCCGATGTCTTTATACGTCCAGAAAGCCCAGTGAACACCTGTGCTATTATACGCGCGAATTTGATCAGCGAACGCCTGAATTTGGGCACCCGTCTTGCCACTGGCATGAGAATTGTTGAAACCGAACTCGCTCACCAGCAAGGGCACCTGATCCTTCTGAGCCACGCGGTAGCCTTCGGTTTCGATGAACTGCTGTCGAATCTGCTCGGCATCCCAGAGCACGCCATCGATCTCAATGGGATAGGTTTCGAGTGCGGAAGTCCCCACGCCGATGTAATTGTGATTGCTAAAAAGAACATTCGGATCGCTGGGCCGGTCGATCTTGTCGAACAGCACTGAATAATAATCCCCTTCGAGCATGATGATGTGGGCATCATCCACACTGCGGATCGCCTGGATCGTCTCGCGATTGATGCGGTTGAAATTCTCCCAGTCCGCCTGATATTGATCGTCGCGGACGAAGCGGCCGAAGGGAGCGTTGCTCAGCGGCTCGTTGATGATGTCATAGGCTGCCACAACTGCACGGCCGCGGTAGCGGCGGGCAATTTCTTTCCACAAGGCATAGAAACGGTCCTGAAAGACCTTCTGGCCCCAGAACTGGTTGATCCGGCTGCTGTTGTCACAGTGCCAGTCGCAGTTCTGCCAGCCTGGCAAGGAATGCAGGTCCAGCAGCACATAAACCCCATACTTCTCACACCAGCCCAGCGCCTCATCTAAACGCTTGAAGCCAGCCTCGAGATACTCATAGGGAGCCTCATCTTTCTCAAAATGGCGGTAATTCAGCGGCAGGCGCAGCAAATTGACCCCACTTTCGTGCAGGAACTTCACGTCCGCTTCAGCGAAGAAATAATCGAGCAACCGATCGAAGAAAAATGCCGCCTTTTCGGCACCCAGCTCCCGTGCCATCGAAGCCCGTAAAGCCGATTCCGAGCCAGAGTAGCCGTCGATGAAATTTTCCATGTTCATCCAGCCGCCCACGTTGACCCCGTGCAGGTGAACCGGGATCCCCTGTGAATTGACAATCTTTCCATTGCGAATGCTGAGAAATTCCATGAGATTAGCCTTTCAACCCGGTCATTTTGATACTTTCGACAAACTGCTTCTGAGCCAGGATAAAGAGAATAATGATGGGCAGGTTGGTCAATACCGAAGCCGCCATCAGCAGGGTCCAGTTAATGTAATGTTCATTCTGCAGCGCGGAAAGGCCCACCTGCAGGGTACGATTGCCATCCGTACGGATCATGATCAAAGCCCACTGGAACTCATTCCAGGCCCACTGAAAGGTCATCAACCCCAGTGTGGCCATGATCGGCTTGGAATTTGGCAGTAAAATGTGCCAGAAGAACGTCAGCGGATTGCAGCCATCCAGTTTGGCAGCATCCTCAAGCTCCGAGGGGAAACTCAGAAAGAACTGGCGCATCAAGAAGGTACCATACGCCGAACCGATGAAGGGCAAGATCAAGCCGGCATGAGTATCGACCAGCTTCAGTTTGCTCATGATGATAAAGTTCGGGATCATGGTTACGGCTGAGGGCACCATCATGGTTACCAGAAAAACCATGAACAGAAATTCACGCCCGGGGAACTTGATCTTGGCAAAGGCGTAGCCCGCCAGCGAACAGGTAAAGAGCTGCCCGATTGTAATCAGCCCGGCCACTTTAACAGTATTGAGGGCATAAGTGAGAAAGGGCAGCTTCTGAATCATCTCTGTGTAGGCCTGAAAATTCAACGGCCAATCGATCTTGTACACCGGGGTCGAAAAGACTTCATTCGGCATCTTGAGCGAGGTGACCACACTCCACAAGAAGGGGATCAGCATGGAGGCCGCCCCGAGGGCCAGCACCAGGTAAACCAGCCATTTAAAAGAAAGATGGAAATGTTTGCGAGAGACGTTCGGAGTGGAATTCATTCTTTACTCCTCCCCATAAACCCAGCGGCGGCGCAGCACCCACTGAACGATGGTCAAG
>JAAZOQ010000270.1 GCA_012797695.1 Anaerolineaceae bacterium
AGCTCATCGATGACCCGTTTGAGGCGTTCCTCGAACTGGCCGCGGTACATGGTGCCCGCCACCAGCGAACCCACATCCAGCTGCAAAACGCGTTTGCCGATCAAAGGTGCCGGGACGTCGCCTTCGATGATGCGCTGGGCCAGGCCTTCCACGATGGCGGTCTTGCCCACACCTGGTTCGCCGATCAGCGCCGGGTTGTTCTTGTTGCGGCGAGCCAGAATCTGGATCACACGCTCGATCTCTTTTTGACGCCCGACCACAGGGTCGAGCTTGCCTTCCTCGGCCAGCGAGGTCAGATCCGCCGCCAGTTGATCTACCAGCGGGGTCTTGGCGTCCTTTTTATCATCCGGTTTGAGCTGCGGAGCGCCGCCCGCGGTCGCAGGCAGATTGCTGTTCTCCTGCATCACGCGGCGCGTCTGCCGGCGCACCTGTTCCGGAGAGACGCCCAGTTTCTTGAGCACTTCCAGGGCCATGCCCTCGGTTGTGCGGGTCAGTGCCAGTAAAAGGTGTTCGGTACCAATGAACTGCTGCCCCAGAGCGCGGGCATCTTCAATGGAAAACTCCAGTATCTGCTGGGCCCCGGTGGAAAGCTCAATAATGCCGGATTCCTGCAAACCGTAGCCGCTCATGTGATCGACCACCTCGCGGACCCGTTCGGGGGTCAGGCCCAGGTCACGCAGCGCGCGGCTGGCCACCCCGCCGTCCTCGACGATCAGGCCGATCAAAATGTGTTCTGTATTAATATAGGCCTGGCGCAGCCGCTCGGCCTCTTCATGCGCCAGCGAGAGCACTTTGCGCGCCCGCTGAGTAAAACGTTCCATGCCTGCCAAAGGATAATCCTCCTGAACCGCTTACGCTCTTTCTACCAGTAAACGAAAGAACGGAGAAATTATAAAGTTGGGGGAGTGTTCCCCCCGAAATATGATACTGACCATTTCGGTCAGGTTAATTCGATTTTACCAGTTTTTACCGCAAATTTCTCGTGCCCGACAATGTTCTTATACAACGCATATAGTTAACCCCCGTCCTCCGCCGGCGTTGCCCAGCAGAGGGAGAAATCACTGTCAGACAACTTGATGGGCTAATTCAGCAGATACGCCAGAATCCACTGGGTCGTGGCACGCAAAGCATCCGTGTGGGTGCGCTCGTAGTTGTGCGAGGCATCCACGCCCGGACCGATCAGCGCGACGGCCACATCGCCGCCCGCCCGCCAGCAGGCTTCGCCGTCCGAACCGTAGTAGGGGTAGATATCCACCTTATAAGCGATCCCGGCTTCTTCTGCCAGCCGGCGCAGCTTCTGGCTCAGCCCGTGATGATAAGGCCCGCCCGAATCTTTAACGCACAGCGTGGAATGGAACTCATCCGAGGTCTGACCCTCGCCGACCGCGGCCATATCCACCGCGATCAGTTCCTCTACTTCTGCCGGTATTCCGGCTGAAGCTCCGTGGCCCACCTCTTCATAATTGCTGACCAGCACGTAGGTGGTACGCTGCGGCTTGCGCCCGGCCTGGGCCAGCGCCTGCATGGCCGCGTAGATACAGGCCACCCCGGCTTTGTCGTCCAGATGGCGCGAGCGGACGAAGCCGTTGGTCACTTCCACGCGCGGGTCGAAGGCCACGTAATCACCCACCCGGATGCCCAGCGCTTCGGTATCCGCCGCGGTGAACACCCGTTCATCCAGGCGCACTTCCATCGTTTCTTCCGTGCGCGGGGTATC
>JAAZOQ010000001.1 GCA_012797695.1 Anaerolineaceae bacterium
AGTTAACAGGTAAAATCTACGGCATTCTCCCCTGCCTGCTCCATCTGCACCTGAGCTATTCTTTGAACTGTTCCCTGATCTGCGCGGCCAGTTCGCGGGCCGCGGGGGCAGCGATGCCGGTATAGCCCGCGACGCTGAAAAGCGCGCGCAGCTCCGTTTCGGGCAGCCAGCGCAGGAGTGCGGGTTCGTGGGCCACGGCCTCGACCAGCGGATTCCCCTGACCGTCCTGAATGCTCTGCCAGGCAGTCATACTGAGGCGGCGCAGCACTTCGTGCAGTTCCTGGCGGTCAGCACCGGCCCGGACCGCGGCCATGAGCACGCGTTCCACGGCGGCGAAGGGACCAAAGGTACGCAAATTGCGCTGGATAATCCCTTCATTGACGCGCAGTCCGCGCAGGATCTTCGCCAGCGTCAGCAGAATTTCGTCCACGGCCAAAAAAGTCTCAGGGAAAAGCGTGCGCCGGTTGGCGCTGTCATCAAGGGTGCGCTCCAGCAGGGAGTTGGCGTAATTATTCCAGGCGGTCAGCGGGGCCGCAGCCACGGCGCGGGCCAGCGAGTCGAGTTTTTCAGCCTCGATGGGGTTGCGCTTGAAAGGCATGGCAGAAGAACCCACCTGCTGTGCGCCAAAGGGTTCGCCCATCTCGCCAATGGCCTCGGATTGCAGCAGGCGCAGATCGAAGGCAAATTTATAGGCACTGGCGGCCAGCCCGGCCAGGCGGCTGAGCACGTCGTAATCCTGTTTGCGGGTGTAGGTCTGGGTGGCTACCTTGAAGAAAGGCAGCTGCAGCATCCAGCTCATTTTGGCCTCGAAGCGGGCAAAGCCTTCCGCCCCACCGTAGAGCATGACGTAAGAAGCCGCATTGCCCACCGCACCCTTGAAGCCCTTGCCTTTCAAGTTCTGGCGTACTGCCAGCAGGGACTGATAATCGAGCCACAGGTCCTGGCCCAGGTTGGCCAGGCGGTAACCCAGCGTGGTCGGTTCCGCAGGCTGCAAATGGGTAAAGGCCATGACCGGGGTATCGGCGTAGGTTTCGATCTTGTCTGCCAGCAGCAGCAGCACTTCCTGCAGGCGCGCCAGCACCAGATCGAGCGATTGGGCCTGCTGCAGCACCTCAGCGTTATCCTTGATATCCATCGAGGTCGCCCCCAGATGCAGGATACCGCCGGCACTGCCGCACTGAGCGGCGTACACTTTGATCTCGGCCATCAGGTCGTGGTGCAGGCTTTCTTCCCATTGGAGCGCGGCGGCGACATCGATATCGTTTTCGTGCTCGCGCAGAGTATGCGCCTGCTGTTCCGTTACCAGCCCCCACTCGGTCTGGGCCTCGGCCAGGGTCACCCACAGCCGCCGCCACAGGCGCCGTTTGTTGAGCTCGCCCCAGATCGCACGCATTTCAGGCGATCCGTAACGCCAGCTAAACGGACTCTGGTAACTGCTGAAGTCGCTCATCCCCTACCCCCGCTGGATCATGGCCAGACGTTCCGGGCTGACCGAAATGGTCCGCACCGGCACGCCGATGGTTTTCTCGATGAACTCCACGTAAGCGCGGGCCGCCACAGGCAGGTCGTTCCAGGTGCGGCAGGCGCGCAGGTCTGCGTCCCAGCCCGGCAAAGATTGATAGACGGGATGGCACTGTTCCAGCAGGCGGGCGTCACCCGAAAAGTCGAGGGTGGCAAGCTGTTTTCCGTTGCGCTCATAAGCAACGCACACCGGAATCTCTTTCAGCCCCGAGAGCACGTCGAGTTTGGTGAGGAACAGTTCGGTAAAGGCATTGGCCTCGTGGGCATAGCGCAGCAATACCAGATCACGCCAGCCCACCCGACGCGGACGGCCAGTGGTGGTGCCGTATTCATCCCACGGATTGGCCCCGCTGCCGCGCAGGAAGTCGGCCGCCTCCCCCGCCAATTCTGTCGGGAAAGGCCCGGAGCCTACGCGCGTCTGGAAGGCTTTGGTCACCCCCACCACGCGCTCCACGGTCTGCACCCCCACCCCCAGACCGCTGAATACGCCGGTCGAGGTGGTACACGAACTGGTCACGAACGGATAGGTGCCCTGCTCCACGTCGAGCAAAGTACCCTGCGCCCCCTCAGCCAGGACGGTCTGGCCCTGGGCCAGGGCCGCCTGCACCAGCGGGCCAATGCGGCGGATATACGGCCGCAGTTCCGCAGCAGCCGCGAGATATTCCGGGAGAAGCTGATCGGCGTCGAGTGCCGGCTGGTGATACAGCTCCACCAGCAGCCGGCTGACCTCGGCGAAATGGGCCCGCACGCGCTCGCTAAAAGCCGCCTCATCCAGAATCTCGCCGGCGCGCAGCCCACGACGGGAAGCTTTATCCACGTAAGCCGGGCCAATGCCGCGGCCGGTGGTGCCGATCTTGCCTTTGCCCAGCGCAGCATCCTGAGCACGATCGAGCAGGCGATGTGCCGGCGTGATGAGCTGGGCCGCGTCCGAAATCCACAGGCGCTCGGGGGTCAGTGTTACCCCGGCCGCGCGCAGCATGGACATCTCTTCGACCAGCGTCTGCGGGTTGATGACCATCCCGCTGCCCATCACCCCAACAGTCCGCGGATGAATGATGCCGGACGGAATGACGTGCAGCTTGTAGATATGTTCGCCTACGGTAACGGTATGGCCGGCATTATCACCGCCGTTGTAACGTGCTACCAGTTCGGAACGCTCCGAGAGCAGGTCCACGACCCGCCCTTTGCCTTCATCGCCCCACTGGGCGCCAATCACGATTTGCAGAGGCATGATCAACCCTCGCCTTTCTTGAGATCGATGGACGCGATGTAGGGCAGGTTACGCCCTTTCTCGTCATAATCGAGGCCATAACCCACCACGAAGTAATCAGGAATGCTGAAACCCAGATAATCGATGCCCACTTCCACCTTGTGCCGTTCGGGTTTGTCGAGCAGCGCGCACACCTTGAGGCTGCGGGGTTCGCGGTCGAGCAAGAGTTTGCTGACTGTACGAATGGTGTAACCCGAATCGACGATGTCATCGATCAAGATCACGTCCCAGCCGCGAATGTTGGTCTTATGGTCCGAATCGATGCGTACGAAACCGCTCGATTCAGATTTATTGTACGAGGAAACGGACATGAAATCCATCGTGAGCGGGCGATGGATCTTGCGCATCAGGTCGGTAATGAACACCACACTGCCGCGCAGCAATCCCAGCAGCAGCAGCTTTTCAGAATCTTTGTAATCTGCCGTGATCTGCTCCCCCAGAGCCTTCACCCGCCTCTCGATCTCTTCCTGCGGAAAAATGACGCGGTCAATGAAATCATAGGGGAAATGTCCCTGATTTTCCATGTTGTTTTCAACCTTCCTGAATTAATTTGGAAATGATGCTGCCGTGGAATTTAAACCCAAACTTTTATTCTAATCGATAAATCTCATTTTTCCAGAAGGAATTTCAACCAAATTGCCTGCAACTCTCCGGCGGGAATTGCGTATTTATAGGTGAAAGGAAATGACCGATGAAAGCACTTATTCTCTATGATTCTTATTTTGGCAATACCGAAAAGGTAGCCCAGGCCATCGCGGACGCCTTCGCCCCCCGGGCGGAGGTGACCCTGGCCCGCGTCAAACCTTACTCCCCGGAGCAACTGGAGGGCGTCAACCTGCTCGTACTCGGCTCCCCCACCCGCGGCTTCCGCCCCTCGGAGGCAACCCAGGCCTTTCTCAACGCGCTGCCGGCCGGCAGCCTGGAAGGCATCCATGCCGCCGCTTTCGATACCCGGGTAGATCCGCAGCGCATCGATTCGAAGATGCTCAAGTTCATGGCAAAAACCTTCGGCAATGCCGATAAACCCATGCTGACCGCCCTCGAAAAGAAGGGGGCCCGCATCGTCTCGACCGGGCAGGGCTTCATCGTGCTGGGCAGCGAAGGCCCCCTGCTCGACGGCGAGCTGGAGCGCGCCGCAGCCTGGGCAGCCACCCTGCTCTAACAATTCCAGGCCAGGGAGAGGAAATCTTCTCTCCCCGGCCTGTTCTCGGTCCACCCGCAGCACAATACGCCTCTTCGACAGTTTGCGAAGAGGCTTTTTCTTGCCGTGGTATTCAGAAGATCATGCGATGGAAAACTGTCGGGGTTCGGCAGAAGCCAGAAAGGAAAGCAGCTCCTTTTCAGTCGGGCAATGGCGCGCTCCCCGTTGGGTAAGGTTAAGCGCGGCAGCGGCACAGCCGGCCCGATTGGCTTGTGCAAGGGGCTGGTTCTGGCTGAGCGCCCACAAAAAGCCGCTGTTGAAAGCATCACCAGCGCCCAGGGTATCCACCACCGCCACCGGGAAAGCCCCACAGGCATATTCTCCGCTGCGGTCAAAAGCAATGGAACCTTGCTCACCCATGCGGCAGACCACGGTGCGTTTCTCGGTCACCAGTGAGCGGGCTGCCGCAAGCGGATCGCTGATGCCGGTGAGCGGAACCAGTTCCTCCGCACCGGAGCCGAGCAGATAATCGGTATACTGCAGCGCCTGAGCCAGAAAGCGGCGGTCGCGCTTCGCGGTCTCGATGCGGAGATTAATATCCAGAGATACCTTGACCCCATGGTCAGCACAGCGAGCGAGCAAGCGGCAGACGGTCTCCGCAGCCGGTTCCTCGAACAGCATCAGCCCGGTCGTGTGGACGCAAGAGATCTGCTCGAGCAGGTCATCCGGGAGATCCGCATCGTAAAGCTCCAGATGGCTGGGATTTTCCCGCGGCATTAAAAAGGGGAAGCGGTCGTTCTTCTCGTCGATCACGACCAGGATCATCACCGACGAAAGGGACTTTTCCAGAAAAAACCACTGCGTGTCGACGCCGTCTTCGGCCAGCGCGGTTTTCATGGTGCGCCCAAAATAATCGTCCCCCGCTTTACCCAGAAACGCACAGCCAGCGCCCAACCGGCCCAAACCAGAAGCCGTATTGGCCACTGCCCCTCCGCAGGTAAACTCGGAAGGAATATCCACCCCGTTTTTCGCCGCGCCGTAGGGGATGAGGATATCCGCGCAGCTATCGCCGAGGCACAGAATGGGTTTCATAGCCCAAGTTCTGCAGCGACGGCCTGCGCGTTTTTGACAAAGAGACGGACTTTTGCGGGGTCCTTTTTCGTATTCCCATCAGGGAGCTTATCGCTGGTGCGGGTAAAGGAATCGACCCCCCACGGTCGAACGGTGCGGATTGCCTCGGCCACGTTGTCGGGGCCAAGCCCGCCTGCCAGGATAACGCGGCAGCGTGCCCTGCGCACGATCTCCGCATCGAGCGCCCAATCGTGAGTGATACCCGCCGCCCCGATGCCGGCAATGTTGGGATCCACCGAATCGAGGATGATCAGGTCACAGAATTCCGCATAATGCAGCGCCTGGTCGACGGCCTCCGGGCCGGTCATGGGGATGGCCTGCAGCACTTCCACCCCCGGGCAAAGCTCTTTTGCTTTGGCGACAAATTCAGGAGTGGCGAAAAAATCGTTCCCGCAGATGTGGATCACGTCGGGGTGCAGCCGGGCCAGGGGGCCGTAGACCTCCTCCCCGGTTTTGGTGATCACAATGAGCACTTTCGTGGCTTTCTGGCCAATCGCGGCAAAGATCTGCTGGCACGTCTCCTCGCTCACCTGCGCCGGGAGACTCATCCCTGTATCCACGGCCACCCCAATCCGATCGACACCGGCCTCAACGCAGGCGACTGCCTCCGCTGCTGTCTGTATCGAATATATCTGAGTAATCATGACTGAAACCTTCCCATATTCTAAAAGTTTA
>JAAZOQ010000271.1 GCA_012797695.1 Anaerolineaceae bacterium
GCCCTGACCTGGAAATATTTCGGCTTTCATATGCTATTGTATTTGACGGGTTTGCAAAATATCCCTACAGAAATCGAAGAGGCCGCACGCATTGATGGGGCCAATTCTTTTCAAAGTTTTTTCCGGATTACACTGCCATTACTGGGAAGCACGATTCGAACCTCTGTTTACCTGTCGGTATTGGGCTCAATTCAACAGTTCATTTTGGTTTGGGTGATGACCAAAGGCGGCCCGGTCAACGCCAGTGAAACAATGGCTACCTATATGTATCGCTTTGGCTTCGTGCGATACCAGTTGGGTTATGGGTCCGCAGTGGCAATTATTATGTTCATTGTCTGCATGATATTTTCATTGCTCTATCAGGCCTTAACACGTAAACCTGATTACCTTACTGGGCTATAGAGAGGATTTGATCATGAGAAAAAGCTTTACCCTCCCACGTTGGCTGCAAAAAGGATTACCCAGGTTCTTCCAGTACCTGATTTTAGGAATCGCCACCTTAGTGATTTTTGTTCCCATCGTTATTTTGATCTTTGGCAGTTTAAAGACCACCGGGCAGATGTATTCAGAACCTTATACGGTTCCCATTCCACCGCAATGGGGAAATATTATTTCCATCGTGACCTCCCTGAGTTTTTGGACCATGATGAAAAACAGTATGATCGTTTTAATCGGTACCACAACTCTTGCGATCTTTCTTTCGGCCCTTGTTTCATTTGTGCTTGCTCGTTTACAGTTCCGCGGAAAGAATTTTGTCTACAATTTGTTCACTGTGGGACTGATGTTCCCCATCAATGTTGCTATTTTGCCAGTTTATTTTGTCTTACGGCAATTGACTTCTTATGGAATTCCGTTAATCAACAATCTGACCGGCGTTATTTTAGTGCAGGCGGCATTCCAGCTTTCTGGTAACATCCTCATTCTGCGCGGCTTCTTTACTGCCGTTCCTACTGAATTGCAAGACTCGGCTTATATCGATGGCTGCACCAATTTCGATTTTTTCTGGCGCATCATGCTTCCGTTGGTGAAGCCGGCATTGGCGGCAGTTGCTTCACTTGTCATGATTGCCAGCTGGAATGATTTGCTCGTTCCTCTTGTGGTGCTGAACAGCGACAGCCTTTGGACCTTACCCTTGGGGACGATGCAGTTCCAGGGTCAGTATGGTCAAGATCTGGCCTTAGTCTCGGCTTTTGTGGCTATTTCTGCCATTCCTACGGTAATCTTTTACTTCTTTGCCGAGAAGCAGATTGTCTCTGGCTTGACGGCAGGCGCAGTGAAAGGCTAAAGAATTTGAAATTGACAAAGGGAAGGAAGTACCTTTGTTATTATCCTGTGAAATAAAGGTTGAAATTTATGAGTTATCGAGACAAAGACCTTCCTGTTCAAGACCGGGTAGCTGATCTGCTTCAGCAGATGACATTGCCTGAGAAGATCGCCCAGATGGGGTCTTGTTGGATGCATGAGTTACAGACCCATGGGAAGCTGGATCTTGAGAAATCAAAACAGCGGCTAAAACAGGGGATCGGTCAGATTACTCGCATTGGCGGGGCCACGATCATGACTGCTCCTGAAATTGCGAAAACTGCGAATGTTTTGCAAAAGATCATACAGGAACAATCGCGGTTAGGTATTCCGGCCATCTTCCATGAGGAATGCTGCTCGGGCAGCCTGGTACTGGGGGCGAGTGTTTTCCCGCAAATGCTGGGATTGGCTTGTTCCTTTGAGCCTGAACTGGCGGAGAAGATGACCCGCATGGTTCGCCAGCAATTGCGCGCATTGGGTATTCATCAGGGGCTGGCCCCGGTATTGGATATTGGCCGTGATCCCCGTTGGGGACGTATCGAAGAAACTTTTGGGGAAGATCCGGTGCTGATCAGTCAGTTTGGGGTCAAATACATCCAGGGGTTGCAGGGGAATGATCTCAAAGAGGGAGTGATTGCTACCGGGAAGCACTTTATTGGCCATAGCTACTCTCTGGGCGGATTAAACTGCGCCCCGGTACAACTGGGCGTGCGTACTCTCATGGATGTGAATATGCTGCCCTTCCAGGCGGCAATCCGCGATGCCAAAATTGCTTCGATCATGAATTCTTACCCTGAGATTGATGGAGAGGTGGTGGCTGCCTCGCGTAAGTTCCTGACTGAATTGCTTCGCGATCAATTGGGCTTTGAGGGGCTGATCGTCTCAGATTATGAGGCGGTTTCGATGCTGAAGACCTATCATCACATCGTGGCAAACTTTACAGAGGCTGCGGTGAAGTCTATTCAGGCCGGCATTGAAGTGGAATTACCGACCAATGAATGCTTTACCGAAGCGCTGATCCAGGAAGTTGAAAAAGGCAAACTGGAGATGGCTCTGGTTGACCGTGCAGTGGCCAGTCATCTCACCAAGAAATTCGAGCTGGGGCTTTTCGAGAATCCTTACGTAGAAGAGGGAAGTTTCATCGATTTGATGGATGGGCCTGAACAACGGTCGTTAGCGGCGAATCTGGCTTGCAAGAGCATGGTGCTGTTGACGAATAATGGAATTTTGCCGCTGGCGAAAACGGTTAAGAAGCTGGCGGTGATCGGCCCCAATGCCAATGATCCTCGCAATATGCACGGCGATTACACTTATTCAGCCATGTTGGATTTGCAAATTTATCAGCAACCGGCGAACTCTGCCTTCATCAATCTGGATAAAGCGGCTGTGGAAGCAAAGAAAGTGCGCACTCCCACTGTGGTTGAAGCACTCCGGGGGAAATTACCCCAGACAGAGATCGTTTATTCGCCGGGCTGCGCTCTCAATTCGGATGATGTTTCGGGAATTCCTCAGGCTGTCGAGGCTGCGCAATCCGCAGATGCAGTAGTGCTGGTACTTGGAGATCGCTCTGGCTTGACTCTGGATTGTACTTGTGGGGAGACCCGGGATAACACCAGTGCAATGCTCCCCGGCAAGCAGCAGCAGTTGGCGGAAGCGGTTCTGGCGGTTGGCAAACCGGTCATCGTTGTCTTGATCAGTGGACGACCGCTGGCCATTGTTAACTTGGCGGAAAAGGCGGATGCAATCCTCGAAGCTTGGGTGCCCGGTGAAGAAGGGGCAAATGCAATTGTGGAAACTTTGCTGGGAGAGAATAACCCTGGTGGCAAACTGGCCATTTCTTTCCCGCGTAATGCCGGGCAAATCCCCGTTTTCTACAATCACAAACCCAGCGGTTCCCACTCGAATTGGTATCACGATTATGTGGATGAATCCGTTGAGCCGCTGTTCCCCTTTGGCTATGGGCTGAGCTACACTCAATTCGAATACAGCGATCTGAAACTGGATAAGACCAGTGTGACAAAAGACGAGAGCGTCAGGGTCAGCTGCACTGTCAAGAATGTTGGGAAGGTTCGCGGCGAAGAAGTCGTTCAATTGTACGTTCAAGATGAAATTGCCAGCTTACCCCGTCCAGTTAAAGAGCTCAAGGCATTTATCCGTGTTTCTCTGGAACCGGGTATCTCGAAAAAGATTACTTTTGAAGTCCCCGCCAACATTCTGGCTTTTTATGATGTTGATCTGAATTTGATCATCGAACCAGGGCGTATCAAAGTTTATGTGGGCAGTTCCAGTGAAGATATCCGTCTGGAAGGTGAATTCATGATCCACGGGTCTGAGAAAATGCTCATCGAAAAACGTCTGTATTCCTGCCCGGTGCAGGTGAAAGAATAATTAACTACAATTTTTCTCACAGGAGATGAAAATGACTGCATTTACCCCAAAACCTGAAGACAAGTTTACTTTTGGCCTGTGGACTGTTGGCAATCGTGGCCGCGATCCGTTTGGCAGTGAGGTGCGTGAGAGTAAGACCCCGGCAGAACTGGTTTACCTGTTGAGCGAAGTTGGTGCCTATGGCGTCAACTTCCATGATAATGACCTGATCCCCATGGACGCAACTCTGGATGAGGAAGCCAGTATCAAGAAATCTTTCCGCAAAGCGCTTGAAGAGACCGGTTTGGTCGTGCCTATGGCAACCACCAACTTGTTTTTTGATCCAGTATTCAAAGATGGTGCTTTTACCAGCAATGATCCCAAAGTACGTGCGTATGCATTGCAGAAAACCATGAAGGCCATTGATCTAGGCGCAGAATTTGGTGCCAAAGTGTACGTTTTCTGGGGTGGCCGCGAGGGCGTCGAAACCGATTCCAGTAAGAATGCGGCTGAAGCGATCAAACGCATGCGTGAGGCCATCAACTTTCTGTGCGAATATGTCATGGATCAGAAGTATGATCTGAAGTTTGCCCTTGAACCGAAACCCAATGAACCCCGGGCAGATATTTACAACCCGACCATTGGGCACATGCTTGGTTTCATCGCTACCCTTGACCATCCTGAAATGGTGGGGGTGAATCCTGAAGTGGCGCATGATCAGATGGCTGGCTTGAATTTCATGCAGGGTGTGGCCCAGGCCTGGGAAGCAGGCAAACTTTTCCACATCGACCTGAATGATCAGTACCCCGGCCGTTACGATCAGGACCTGCGCTTTGGCTCTCGTGATATCAAAGCGGCTTTCTACCTGGTCAAATTCCTCGAAGATGTCAAGTACAGCGGCTCACGCCATTTTGATGCTCATGCCTATCGCACCGAAGATTTCGAAGGGGTCAAAGATTTCGCCCGTGGCTGCATGCGCACTTATCTGATGCTGAAAGAGAAAGCGGCTCAGTTCAATGCCGATCCAGAGATTCAAACGATTCTCAAAGAGATCAATGCTGAAGATCCTGCTTTGACCCCGTATTTTGGTAAGTATTCAGCCGAAAAGGCCAAAGCTATCAAGAATTATTCCTTTGATCGCAAGACTATTGCTGCTCGCGGATTTAAGTACGAGCGGCTGGATCAGTTGACCATTGATTTGATTTTAGGCAATCGCTGATATGTACTTTCTTGGAATCGATACTTCAACCACATCGAGTAAAGCCCTGCTCATTGATGAGCAGGGCGAGGTCGTAGCGACAGCGGCTTCACCGCATACGTTGCAAACGCCGCATCCTCTCTGGTCGGAACAATCCCCTGCAGAATGGTGGCAGGCGGTGGCGAGCAGCATTCTGCAGGTATTGCAGCTAGCCGGCGTTAAGGGGAGTGAAGTCGGCGCTGTCGGACTGACCGGGCAGATGCATGGATTGGTGATTCTGGATGGAGAGGGAAAAGTTCTTCGCCCGGCCATTTTATGGAATGACCAGCGTACTCAGGCACAATGTGACGAGATTCACCGCCGTATGGGCAGGGAACGCTTTATCCAGATCACCGGGAACGTAGCTTTAACTGGCTTTACTGCCCCCAAGTTGTTATGGGTGGCTCAGAATGAACCGGAGGTCTATCGCAAAATTCGCCATGTTCTGCTGCCGAAGGATTACATTCGCTATTGCTTGACCAATGCTTACGCCATGGATAAAGCTGATGGCGCAGGGACGGTGTTGTTCGACCTGAAGGCACGCGACTGGTCGCCTGAAGTGATGGCAGCTCTCGAGATCGATGCAGCCTGGATGCCGCATACTTATGAAGGTCCACAAATTACTGGCACGGTCACTGCAGAGGCCGCTGCCTTAACGGGGTTGAAAGCGGGAACCCCGGTAGTCGCAGGGGGCGGCGACCAGGCCGCCCAGGCGGTGGGGGTGGGGGCGGTCGAACCGGGTATCATCGGTCTGACTGTAGGAACCAGTGGAGTGGTGTTTGCTACTACACCGGCACCTTTGATCGAACCGCAAGGCCGCCTGCACGCTTTCTGCCACGCAGTGCCGGGAATGTGGCATTTCATGGGCGTGATGCTTTCAGCTGCCGGCAGTTTACAGTGGTACCGGGATACGCTGGCTCCTGGGGTTTCGTTCGATGAATTACTGAAGCCTGCCGAAGCCATTTCGGCTGGCAGTGAAGGGTTGTTCTTCTTGCCTTACTTGAGTGGGGAGCGCACTCCTTACCCGGATCCGTTGGCACGCGGGGCATTTGTGGGACTGACCTTGCGGCATACGCAGGCACACATGACCCGGGCTGTGCTTGAGGGAGTGGCTTTTGGTTTGAAAGATTGTTTTGAGCTGATTCGCAATGCTGGGCTGGGGAAGATCACGCAGGTTCGCGCCTCAGGAGGGGGAACCAAGGGGGCACTTTGGCGTCAGATTCTGGCTGATGTGCTTGAGAGCGAACTGGTCACCGTGAATACCGCAGAGGGGGCAGCATTTGGCGCGGCGCTTCTTGCAGGGGTAGGACTGGGGGTTTGGAAAGATGTGCCCACCGCCTGCAAGAAGTCTGTGCGCATCACTGGCACGACTTTGCCTCAACCTCAGAACTATGCAGTCTATCGCCAGGCCTATGCGGTTTATCATGATCTCTATCCGGCGCTGCAGCCCTTATTTAAAAAGATGACTCTCGAATAACTTCTTTGTGACTCCTTGAGGGGGGAATTCTCGATCGAAAACGCCTGAACTCAGGCGTTTTCGATTTAAAAACAGCCAGCGTATTTTATGCGCTGGCTGTTGACGGCAAGAAGCAAGTTTATTCTTCTGGCATTTCCACGCGGATGTGCAGTTCTTTTAACTGTTTTTCGGTGGCTTCTGAAGGAGCATTGGCCATCAGATCACGCGCGGCCTGGTTCTTCGGGAAGGCAATGACCTCGCGGATATTAGGCTCATCAGCCAGCAGCATGACCAGGCGGTCGATGCCGGGAGCAATGCCGCCATGCGGGGGAGCACCATATTCGAATGCCTCGAGGATGTGTCCGAATTTGGCCTGGATATCTTCATCCTTTAGCCCGAGCAACTGGAAGATCTTGAGCTGAATGTCGCGGCGGTGAATACGGATAGATCCGGAAGCCATTTCGTAACCGTTGCAGACCATGTCGTAGGCATCCGAAAGGATGGCAGCCGGGTCAGTATCGAACTTGGGCAGGTCTTCCATCTTGGGTTGGGTGAAGGGATGGTGAGCCGCGTCCCACTTCTGATCTTCCTCGTTCCACTCGAACATCGGGAAGTCGAGCACCCAGGCGAAAGCCATAACGTCTTTATCTACCAGATTGAGACGGTCGCGGAAGAGCAAACGCAATTGCCCCAGGGTTTTGTTGGCAATCACCCGTGTGTCTGCCACAAAGAGGATCAAGTCGCCTTCTTTGGCGCCGCTGCGTGCTTCAAGAGCGGATACTTCTTCAGGGGTAATGAATTTCTGCGCGGTACCTTTGACACCTTCGCTGGTCAAGGCAAGTGTGGCCAGCCCTTTAGCACCCTGGTCTTTGGCAAAAGAGGTCAGTTCATCGACCTCTTTGCGGGTATATTCCGCGCAGCCCGGCACGATGATGCATTTGATCACGCCGTTGGCTTTGAGGGTGTTCTGAAAGACCATGAAGCTGCTCTTGGCAAAGAGGTCTGAAACGTCGATCAGTTCCATCCCAAAACGCAGATCGGGTTTATCTGAACCAAAACGGTTGACGGCATCTGTGTAAGTCAACCGTGGCCAGGGGGAAGCGAGCAGATGTTTCTGTGGGGTCACCACAGGCAGCATGGCTGTGAACAGTTCTTCTACGATGGCTAATACGTCATCGCGCTCGACGAAAGACATTTCGATGTCCAGCTGGGTGAATTCCGGCTGGCGATCTCCCCGCAGGTCTTCATCCCGGAAGCAGCGGGCGATCTGGAAGTAGCGTTCTACCCCAGCTACCTGCAGAAGCTGTTTCAATTGTTGTGGAGACTGCGGCAGAGCATAGAAGCAGCCTGGATGGACGCGCGAAGGTACCAGATAATCGCGGGCACCTTCTGGGGTGGTCTTGAAGAGCATGGGGGTCTCGACCTCGATAAAGCCATGAGCATCCAGATAATCACGCATGAATTTGATCACTTTGTGGCGCAGCATCAGGTTCCGCTGCATGCGTTCGCGGCGCAGATCGAGGTAACGATATTTCAGACGCACATTCTCGTCGGTATCTTCGTCTTTGTTGATGAGGAAGGGCAGCGGCTTGGCCTGATTGAGCACTTCACAGGCAGTAGCGTCCACTTCGATTTCCCCGGTGGGTAGATTAGGGTTCTCGGCTCCTGCCGGACGGTGGCGAACTTCACCGGTGATCTGCAGCACCCATTCCATGCGGGCATCGTGCAAAATTTCCGCGACTTCTGGATGGGAAGGGTTGGCCACAACCTGGATGATACCCGAGCGGTCGCGCAGGTCAATGAACGTTACTCCGCCATGATCGCGCTGACGATGTACCCAGCCAGCCAGAACCACTTTTTGGCCGATATTTTTGGCATTTAACTCACCACAATTGTGGTCTTTATACATGAGAGCCTCTCTTAGAACGGATGATAGCAGGCTCTATTTTAACACATGTCATTTTAGAATGTGAAATGTAGGCTAACGGGTTCTTCTTAGTCTGATGATCTGCTCCCGCTATGTCTTGAATGGCGGCGGTGACTGTGGGGATCTTCTGGCAACGTATCGAGTGTGAGTGAAGAGAGTTTTGGAGAAAGGCGGTTTTATCCCTATTGGCCACTCTGATATTTTTGAAAATGTTTCCAGCTGGCTTTGGTGTAATACTTTAGTTCATAAAGCGAATTAATGGGTAGAGAAAGAAACTGAAGGAAAGTTAGGGTTATGGAAGAGATAGATTGGCATGAATGCTACGAAAAACTGTTGCCCAAAGTGTTCCATTACTTCTGGTACCGGGTGGGGGACCGCGCTCTTGCTGAAGACCTGACGGCCACCACCTTCGAAAAAACCTGGAAGTCACGTGATCGATTCCGGCATGACCTGGGCAAATTCGACTATTGGGTTTTAGGAATTGCCCGTAAAGTGGCTGTCGATTATTTTAGAAAATACAAGGCGACCATTCCTCTTGATGACCCTTCAGTTATTTCCTCTTCTCATCTGATTGAAGAGAAATTCGAAGAAGATGAGAAGGTGAAAACTTTACAAGGACAATTACAACGGCTTTCCCCTCGTGAGCGGGAATTGATTGCCTATAAATATGGCGCCGAATTCAGCAACCGGCAGATTGCGCATCTGACCGGGCTTACCGAATCAAACGTGGGAGTCATCCTGTATCGAACCGTGGAAAGACTCCGGGGTTTTTGGAAAGAAGGACAAAATGAATGACGATTTCATGTTAAAGGGCCGTCCGTTGCCGCGGACTGAGTTCAAGAATTCCCTTTATTCTCATCTGGTCAGCGCTGAAGAAAAGAAAAAGAGAGTATTCCCAATCTTCGTGGTCAGGTATGCCGTTGCTGCGCTTTTTCTGGGGTTTGGCCTGTTGATGGTCATATCACAACCGGTCAGGGCAGATTTTCTTGCGTTGATCCGGCAGATTGCCGGGTTCAATGTCAATGAGACTACTGAGAGTCCAATTTCACAGGTGACAGGTACTCCCTACCTGATCATCACTGAGCCAACATTGCTTCCGCTGATCGATATTCAAGACGCTCCGTTCGAATTCACGCTACCCCAGTATCTTCCTGAAGGATTTGTATTTTCTCGGGATTATGTGATTGCTGATTCACAGCGATGGGTGATGCTCACTGCATCCAAGGCGGATGACTACGAGATCACCATGCTGGTCGAGATCAGTGATGCGAATCTTGTCGTCCCGGCAGGCATCGCCAGCGCGAGTGAGATTTCGCTCAATGGCACTCCGGCGTTGCTGATTCAGGGTGGCTGGTCGGCTGATTCACAGTGGCAGAACAACCGTGGGCTTGAGCTTCAGTGGTATCAAGAGGGATTGCGTTATGACCTGCACTACACCAAGAAGGGAACCAATGGTGTGATTGTTCCCTTCACCGAATCTGAACTGGCGGATCGCCTGGATGAATTGATCAAGGTGGCCGAATCTATAAAATAGTGCATGCTTTTTCAGTGAACAGTCTGGATGCTTCTGGCATCCAGACTGTTTTTGATTTTGTTGGGGATAGTATAAAATAATACAGGGTACCTGAATTCGCAGGTGGGCAAGCCCTGAATTTAGCCCAACACAAATGCTCTAGTCCATACCCATTCTTGTTTTTCTCCTTCGAATTCACAGGCATTGAGTCGGTGGTTTTTTACTTCTTTTTTATTTTCATTTTGCAATGAATGAACTGAAATTCAAGTAAACTAATAAATGATGAGATGATGATGAGCAATCGAAATCGTGGCTTGATGCGAATTGGAATCACAGGGCATCAATCTCTTCTGAATCCTGAGTTATTGCGGAATGCGCTCCATTCCGTTTTGACTAACATAGAATCTCAATTTGTAGAGGAGCAGTTTGAGTTTTATTCCCCTTTGGCCCCCGGGGCAGATTCTCTGGCTGCCTGGGTTGCGATCCAATTGAATATCCCGCTGGTTGTCTTGCTTCCCTATGATGAGCGTGAGTACCTGGACTCTTTCACTGCTGAACATCGCTGCAAATTCGAACAGTTGGCTCAGCAGGCGCAAGGGATCATTCACTTACCTCAGCAAGAGGGGAAGAACAGGTATGAGGGAATTGAAGATTACCTCGTCGAGCACATGGATTATTTGATCGCAGTCTGGGATGGAGAAAAGGCGCACGGGCCGGGTGGGACGGGTGAGGTGGTAGAAAGATTCCTGCGTACGGGCAAACCTTGTGCCTGGGTTTATGCAGAAAATGGGTTGCAGAAGGATAATGTGAAGCACGAGTCTATTCGTGCGCAGGGCAATATCCAATACATTAACTGACTTATTGGTGGAATTACTGGTTTACGAAGGCAATTATTTTAGTATTTTTGCACGACATTCCAAATTGTGCATAAAAGAGGCAGACCATGAATTCCTCATTAGATGTACTCCTTTATATTCATCCAGACCAGGAAGAGAATGCTCAGAGAGTGCTTTCTGCCTTGCAGAAAGTAGATGACATCCAGATCCACACAATTCTGTCCCAAAATGGGGGTGAGCTTGATTCAGTAGATTGGGATGCGATTGATCTCTTTGTCTTGTTCTTTTCAGATCACTTTTCTAAGGATGAAGTTCTGTTTCAAGTGGTTCAGAGAATCAAAAAACGGGAGCATCTGGAGCGGATTTTCTTTTTACCGGCGAATTATCAGAACAGCGAAAATCATTTCCCGGCGGTTCTTCATCTCCTGCGTTTTCAACAGCATCACCTCTTTTTTTATGCTTCCCAGTCGCTCATTGAAACTCAGATCAATGAAGCAGTTGCAATTGCTCGTGAAAGCTGGGAAGAAAAACAGAAGCGGGTTGGTTCCCAGAGTGGGAAGCCGAGCGAGAAATGGCTGGCGCGTCTGTGGAGAAAAACAGCTATTCGTACCGGGGTTTACTTGCTCCCGGTCTTTGCATTATTGATCGTTATTTTTATCCAACTCTTGCCGCAAACCTTGACTGCATTAGCCGCCAAAGACTCATTTCGTGAACTGGTACCTGCTCCAGCGATGAAAACGTTATGGGTGGAAGATAAATTTACCTCGATCGATTCATCCTTTTGGGCAGAGAGTCACAAGTTTCGGGGAGCTTATTTTGTCGATACCAATACTGACAAGCAATATCTGGCAGTTCATACTGATAAACCAGTTCTGGAAGATCAGTATCAGCTGCAGAGTGTAAATTCATGGCCTATCGAAGACCTGGAAGCCTTGCAGATCTCCCTTAAACTGGATCCAGTTGAATCTTCAGATACGACAGCAGCTCTGGCGGTAAGGATCATCAACACAAAGGAGGA
This sequence comes from Anaerolineaceae bacterium, assembly GCA_012797695.1. Classification (GTDB taxonomy): domain Bacteria; phylum Chloroflexota; class Anaerolineae; order Anaerolineales; family Anaerolineaceae; genus UBA6107. Next base: position 11,657 of record JAAZOQ010000271.1, read on the forward strand.
TCAATATTTCGTAGAGTGCCAGGTACTCGCCAGCCAGGAAGCTGGAACAATGCAATGTTCCATCGATGATAAAAACCAGAAAGCAATGCTGGCGAACGCCATCCCGTTTTCATATGGAGATTGGCACGTATTGACAATGGCATTTGTTCCTTCCCGTTATTCATTTCAGTTTTTTTTAGATGGCAAGTTCTACGGAGAAGTGCAAATTCCAGCGGTGGTTTATTGGCGGGGGAGAAATTTTGCGGTGAGGCTGGGAACGGAACTGCAAGGGCTTTCTTCCGGACAGTTTTCAGCATATTTTGATGAATTTGAATTGTCGTACCAATACCAGAGGGATCATGAAGAGTGAGACGGTATTCATCAATTGTCTTCCCGAAGATCGTGCTTTAGCAGAGCGGGTCAAATCCAGGCTGGCCGAAGCCGGGATTTCTGCTTACTTGCCGGATGAAGCAGCTACCCTTTCGGATCTGACTGTGGTATTGCAGAAACTCGAATCGGTACGGAATGAAGATGGCATTTTACTGGTGCTGCTTTCGCAGAAATCGGCGCAAGATCACCTGGTGATCAGCAATACCCAGTACTTCTGCGAAATAACCGGGCGAAAGCGCGTGCTGGTTATCTGCAAACTGGACGATATCTCTGGGAATAATGCCATTTCTTTATATTATCCCCGCTCAAGTATGGTGAATCTCTCGAGGAACCTTGAAACAGGCATACGCAAGACTGTGATCAGTGTAAAACGATTATTGGGTATCGAAGTGCCCAAAATAGAAATTCCACGGCGGTTGAATCGCCGGGTGGTAACAGGATGGGCTACGGGTATTGCAATTTTGGCTTTTCTCGTGGGGATTGCATCCTTCTTTTATACCCAATACACGGAACAACAGAGATTGCTTCGGGCCGCTGAGGCGGCGGCTCAAGCCCCGGTGGTGATCAACATCCCCTTTACCGATGAGAGTATCGATCAAGGTTTAGTGGTCGATCGAAGGGCTTTACCTGTTTACCAGGCAACCGATCAGCCTGACCAGGCGGCGCTTTTTCATTATGAGCCGGCCGCCATTCACAAGCGGATTACTTTCGATGACCCTGAGTTTGAGAATTCGCTTGATTATTCCGTGATTGGGGAACAGAACGAATCGATTCGTGAGGGGGACCTTCGTTCGATCAGTCAACAAGATGGGGTGCTGCATCTGGCTGCCCGGGCGGCAGCTCAAGGCGAGGAAAATGTCTACGCTCCGGTCAATCACCTTTTCTCTTTGGAAGATACTACTTATATTGGAATCCGTTTTCGCCTTGGAGATTATCAGGGTTGGTCTGATGCACAGCAGCATACGGAAGGCTACATTGGTACGGATTCATTCCCATTGGCAGAGGTCGACTTAAGCACACAAAAGCTCAGTCTCAATGGACAATCAGCTTTTCTGGGCACTGCATGGCATACTCTGGAAGGAGTGGTTCCTGCCAATCGCCGACAGCTTCAAGTTTATCTCGATGGAAAACTTTTTGCTCAGGTGAATGAACTTCCGCAGCCCTATTTGATGAATCGCCTGGTAATTACCTATGTAGTACGCTACGCAACGGATTGGGTAAATCTGTATGTCGATGAAATTGTGTTTGGCGGAGAAGTCCCACTGAAGTTTGCCAGTGAAGCGGAAGAGGCAAAATACCATTATTCGTTGGAAACGCCAGAATACCTCAATGATTTTCAGGATGCATCGATTAATCAGTTTATTGTGGAAGGGGATGGGTTTCAAAAAGTAGAGGAAGGAAGTTTGCGAATTGATTTCCCAAAAGGAAATATGCAAATGATCTCCGGATTCGAAATACCCACACAATCGATGGATCAGGTGAATTATTACGCAGCCAGATACCGGGTGGTTCAGACCCCGCAAATGTACTGGAATTATGATGGCTTTTTCCAAATGGGATTGGAAAGCCCTCAATTTCCACAGCAATTCGGGTTGAACATCCAGGCGGGCTTGGATTTGGCACGGTATTCAGGCAGTGCTGGTGAGAGGCAATATTTCGAAGCCGTTGGATCAGAGCAGAATTTCCAGATGGAGGGATGGCACACGATGGAATGGGTCATGTTCCCGGCAGAAGAAGGGGATTCGGCTTATTTGCTGCAGTATTGGTTTGACCAAAGGTTAATCGGTGAACAGTTGATCAACAATCCAGATGGGATCGACTATGTGAGTGCACCTTTGAAGATTAAATATTCCGTTTCTTCTGGAGATGCCTCTTTTGGCTCGATTTCTGTTGAGATCGCTGAACTCGTCAGTGGCTATCTGCCGCTTTCTGAAATCGATAGGTGAGGGAGAAAAATGGTTATTGAAAATGATGGCTATGCTTTTATCAGCTATTCCTCAAGCAATCGTCAGGAAGCGAAAACACTATATGAGGCGCTGACAAATAAACCTCACCGGCTGACCTGTTGGCTGGATGTGATGGAAATCGATTCCCATTCATTGACGTTTCAGGAGCAGATAGTTTCTGCCATTCGCAATGCCAGTTGTCTGGTCATGGTCGAGACGGATGAAGCCAAAGAGTCAGGTTACGTAGATCTGGAAATTAAAGTGGCAGAGCAATACAATCTGCCCGTGTTTCGTTATCAGGTAAAGAAGAAACAGCCTGAGTTTGTGCAAAAACTAAGGATTTTCTACCTGGCTCAGCGAATCAAGTTTCGAACAGCACAACCTTTTTGGGTTTCTTTGACTTTACTGACAGTTTTGCTGGCAGTTATGGCCGGGGTCATTTTTTTGTTTGGCAGAAGTATTTCTCCCTGGGTGGCGCAGGCTGCCGATCGGGTTCTGCCGCAGGCAGCTCAGATACCGGTAGAGGTGGTACCGCTGGAGGAGTTGATCTCTCCTGAAACCGCGGCGCCATTTCACTATACCCCAACGAGTTTTTTACTCCAGGATGATTTTCGCGAGGGAGAGTCTCTGGAGCTTTCTCAAAACTACTATTACGATATTTACCCACCGAATGAAAATGTGCACGTGGGTATTCAAAATGGCTCACTGACCTTTGATATCCCCAGTGAATGCCAACAGCAGAATCCCTATCCATGTGAAGTGGAAATTCATAGCCAGGAATTGACACTTGATTCTATTGAGTACTTTGGATTCCGGGCGCGGATTTCTGCGATCTATCCCGGGCAAAACCTTTCATTTTCGATTTCAGTTCCTTCCTGGACGCGACGGCGGACAGGGTTTGGCTGGAATCTTTCGGAACACGTTACCCCATTTTACCGCTCGTTCACGCAATTGCCCGAAGAAGATTTCTATGCCTATGTGACAATAGACCGCGGCTGGCATGCTTATGAGATTCTGGTAGACCATGAAAACACAGCGTTGTATTATTACGTCGATGGACAATTGATCGATAAGCATACGATGAAATACTTCACTGATTGGCAAAGTGCCCCCCTGTGTTTGATTATTTACGCTCTCGGTAACGGCGAAGAAAATCAGGCTGCTCCTGTGGATACGTACGTTGAAGTCGATCAAATTCTTATTGGTGGATTCGAATGATTTATCCGGGAATATTTTCGCTGCTCATCTACGAAATACTGCTTGAAGCAGGCAGACGGGCTTGACATTTGGTTGAGGAGATCAAGAATGAACTTATTGAGTTACGTGAACCATTTTTTCGATGAATTAGCGGTTTTCGAGGATGTTAAAAGAGGGCACCAATATAAAGCCTTCATGCGTCAGGCTGTGCTTGACTTTTTAGGGGACGAAACGAAAGAAACGGCATTAGAGGTATACACGGCTTTTTTCGACAGTTATCGAATTACACTCGAGGATGAGAGGACAACGTTCATTGATCTGCTGGATGCTTTGAAGCATTATGAAGAAAAGGCGGCTACGTTGATCGACAAACAGCGTGATCACTACATTCATTCGGTCAACGTTTTTATCTTGGGGTTGTGTATCTTTGGGCAGAATAAGAACTTTCGCAATGCCTTTGCCAAGGCTCGACTCGATAAAACGGAGTATCCATTTTCTTATGACACCCAAAATGAAGAATTCTTTTATCGGTGGGGAATCGCTGCCCTGTTCCATGATATTGGTTACCCCGTAGAGATTATCAACAAACAATTCAGACTATACATCGAGATGGCTACTGAAGTAGATGAAAAGGCAAAGATTAATCCTTATCTTACATTTGATGATTTCGCTGCTTTCAACTCGATCCATGAGATCGTACCCAAGAAACAGTTTACCCAAACTTATTCAGAAAAATACGATTCCTGTGTCTATATCGATCTACTTAAGCCAATTGATCTTCTGGCACATCAAATTCACCTGTCACTGGATGTCGACCTGAAGCAAATTAAATTTGCGCTCGATCATTTTTTGAACGTCATGGCAAGTAATGGGTTTGTCGATCATGGTTTTTACAGCGCGATCATTGTTTTGAAGTGGTACGGATATCTGATTCAGAAGTGCGGATATAAGCCTGAATACTTTTTCTACCCGGTGCTGGATAGCGCCAGTGCTATTTTGTTGCATAACTATTATCGAAATGGACTGATGAAACCGCCCTTTTGCCTGGGGCCGCTGGATCCCAATAAACACCCGATCGCTTTTCTCTTGATCCTCTGCGATGAATTGCAGGAATGGAACCGGCCTCCTTATGGCGCGGTTGATCGCAGCCGCAACAGAGTGGGGGAAGTGTCGCTATCGATTACGGATGCCCATTTGACGCTTACTTTTTTGGTTGAAAAGGGGAACTTCCCGGCCCAGTTTGCCGCAGAAAAGGAAGAACTGTTTAATTCAGTGCTTAACATGAAAGCTTTATTCCCAGATGGATACTCCATTGATTGTCAGGTTCTGGAAGAAATATTGCCATTGGCCGAGCCGTTGAAAGCCGATGATGGTCTGGCGCCGCGGCCATTGCTGGAAAATCTTGAGAAGCTGGCAGTGGCAATTCATGAGCAATATGTTCAGCGCCAGATTGAGAAGAACCCGGCGCATCCTCCGCAGTATCCCCGTTTCTCTGATCTGCCCGATTCTTTGAAGTATTCCAATTTGCGGCAGGCGCGGACGATGGTTGATTTGCTCGACAGAATGGGTTGGGAATTGTGCCCTGAAGACAACTGCAGGGCTGCAATCGAGCAATTTTCTGCGGAAGAAATCGAAACTCTGGCGGTCTGTGAGCACGATGAGTGGATGAAAGAGCGTTTGCAGACTGGTTGGAAGTTGGGCGGCAATAAAGACGTCGAAAAGAAAATCACGCCCTATCTGGTCGCATACGAAATTTTGCCTGATGAGATCAAAGATCTGGATCGGGATTCAGTACGCGACTTCCCTGAGTTGGCAAAGATGATGGGCATGAAAATCTGCAAGCGATAATTATAGGGACACAGAGTAGCGAATGTTGGTTGATCAAGCGTGTGCAAATGGATCTGCACACGCTTGATTTTTTGCGGGGTTATGTTGCATCAAGAGAAAATCAAGTATTTTCTTGAATCTTGGGTTGAAAGAACCGTGTTATTATTAAAAAGTCGAGCCATTCCTGAAACGACAGAAATCAGCGCCATATTTATCGACCTTTTTCCTTCAGGAATGAGTACCTGCGCCAAGTCATCTCAAAAGAAAAGAAAATTTCTTCATCGGGGTTCTTCTAGCCCCATGGGCCTATGGGAATTGTTTTAATTTTGGCAAGAGTGGATTCAACCGGGAAAGCACCTGTGAGGGAATATGCTGAAGCAAACCGAGAGCGGAGAGCCCAAGAGACAGCCAAAAACTGTGCGTAGAGATTTTCTCCACCTTATGATGGTGATTTTGGGGGTAGTGCTCTGGCTGGCCTTGCTGGTGCTGACCTATTACACCTTGCTGACTTTGCCTTTGATCGTGATTGTCACCATTCTTCTTTATCTTTTGTTTACAAGGCGTTCAGACAAATTGAAAAACCGTGGCTGGCAAAGCCGTGAATCAGATTTAGATGAAACGCATGATCATTTGGATGAGCCAAAATGAACCTTACGAAACAGATTTATTCTTTGTTGATCGTGGATGACGATGCGGTGATTCGTCGAGTGCTTTCTGCTTACTTGAAAAAGAAGGGATATCGGGTACTGTGTGCTGAGAATGGCAGTGAGGCTTTAGCTATGCTGGAGCACTCGTCAGTGGATATTGTCATTCTGGATATTATCATGCCGGGTATGGATGGGTTGACGGCGCTTGCCAAGATGCGCAATGAGTTTGATATCCCTGTTTTGATCATCACGACTGATGATGAAAAAGAGACTGTGAAACAGGCTTTCTTGAATGGTGCGGATGATTATTTGCTCAAGCCTTTTACGCCGCAGGATCTGTGCGAACGGATTGAAGCACTGCAGACGCTTGTGCCACCAGAAGAGGAAGCCCCGATCATTACCAGTGGAGACCTTTCTCTCAATTTGGTCACCGGGCAAATTCAAATTGGCAACCATCTGACGAATCTTTCGGATGCCGAGACCCGATTGCTGCATTACTTCATGCAGAATCCTGACCGGCAGTTGTCATTCGAAGAATTGCTGCTGGCGGGTTGGCGTCGGCATCGAGAAAACACTACGGCCGAAGAAGAGATGGTGAAGTTGGCGATTAACCATCTGCGGCAAAAAATTGAACCGGGGACAGAACCGCCCATCCATTTACCGTTGATGAATGGCGATGGCTTTCTGTTTCACCCTGTAGAATAAGTATGGCAGAGTCAGAAATCGTTATTCAGGTCATTCCTTTCTCGAAACGGCCGCATTTTACTGAGAATGCCAGCATCTATAGTGTGCCGTCTGAGGTTCGTGTTGATCTGACGGTCGCTCGTAAAATCACTCGTGAATTTGCTGAGAGCTGGCAGGTATTACCGTTGCAGATGCAGGGAAAGGTTCTCCTGGCGGCTTTTGTTAATACTGCTGATGGGCGTGGCATTCGCGCCTTGATGCAGGCGACAGGGATGCGTATTCGCCCGGTGCAGGTGACGGTTGCTGATTTGCAGCAGGCGATAGCTGCCGTTTTTGCTGACCGTGGCGAGACAGAGCATTTACCCATCGGCCAAATTCTTTTGCGTAAGCGACTTATCCGCGAGGACCAGCTAGAAGAGGCTCTCGAGGCGCATCAGCGGACGGGAGAGCGTTTGGGCAAAGTGCTGGTTAGCCTGGGTTTTATCAACCGTCTTAGCCTGGCGGAGGTGCTGGCAGACCAGTATCACGTTTCTTTTATTAATTTGCGTACGGAGAAGCTGGATCCCAATATTATTCGGTTGCTTGACGACAGTTCAGCCCGCGATTGGCAGTGCTTACCGGTGAAATGGATTGGCAGCCATTTGCTGGTAGCCATTGCGGATCCTTCACAAGAAGAGATCAAACAACAGGTGATGGAGAAACTGCGCGTGCCAGTGATCTTTGCTGTGACCAGCGAGTTCGATATCGATTGGGCACTCGACCGTGTGTATCGGGCTACTTATCTTGAAGAAAGTATTGCCGGTCTGCTTTACCGTAACCCAGATGAATCTGCTTTTCAGACGTTCACCAATCAACAGTTGCTGCTTACAGTTGCCTTACTGGCAGCAGTCATTGTGTGTGCTTTGCTGGTGCCTCGGCCCTTTTTCATTGCCTTTAACGCTTTTTTTGGCGTTTTTTACCTTGCGGTGACGATCTACCGTCTTTGGCTGGCGACCCGTTCCAGCGCGGAATCCTTGACCATTCAAGTTACAAAGGAAGACATTGACGCGCTGGATGATGCAGATTTGCCCGTCTATACCATTATGATCCCGGTCTTTCGCGAAAAAGAAGTGCTCAAGCAATTGATCCATTCGGTAGAATCGTTTAATTACCCGAAAGAAAAATTAGACGTCAAGTTGCTCTTCGAGGAATCTGATAAAGAGACGATTCAAGCTGCCCGCGAAATTCATCCGCCGGGCTATTTTGAATTCTTGGTCGTTCCAGATGCCATTCCGCGCACCAAGCCCAAAGCACTGAATTATGGGTTGGTTTCGGCCCGCGGAATTTATACCGTAGTGTATGACGCTGAAGACGTTCCTGACCCTGATCAATTGAAGCAAGCGGTGCTGGCTTTTCGCCGGGCCGATCCGAATGTGGTCTGCCTGCAGGCCAAGCTGAATTATTACAACGCCAATCAGAATCTGCTCACGCGTTGGTTCACCATCGAATACTCAATGTGGTTTGACCTTGTTTTACCTGGCCTAGATTCAACCAATGTGCCCATTCCGTTGGGGGGAACCTCGAATCACTTTCTGACTGAAAAGCTGCGCGAGCTGGGCGCTTGGGATCCCTTCAACGTGACCGAAGATGCTGATTTGGGCATGCGCATGTACAAGCGCAATTATCGTACTGCTATCGTCGACTCGACCACCTACGAAGAGGCCAACAGCGAGATCTGGAACTGGATTCGCCAGCGCACTCGCTGGGAGAAGGGCTACATGCAGACCTGGTTGGTGGCCATGCATCACCCGGTGCAGCTTTTTCGGTCATTGGGCTTAAAGGCTTTCTTGAGTTTTCAGATCACCATTGGTGGTTCCCCTCTCATTTTGCTGATCAACCCGGTGTACTGGATCATCACTACTTTGTGGTTTGTAGGGCAATGGAAGGTGATCCCTGATCTCTTCCCTGGCCCGATCTATTATCTGAGCATGTTCAACATGCTTTCAGGTAATTTCTTGTTCATCTACATGAATTTGCTGGGAACCTACCGGCGCAAATACTATGACCTGGGCCGGTATGCACTCTTGACACCAATCTACTGGTTCTTGATGTCGATCGCGGCCTGGCGGGCTCTCTGGCAACTGGTGACGCGCCCCTTCTATTGGGAGAAAACGGTCCACGGATTACACATCGATGCGCAGAAAATGCCTGCCAAATCAGGGCTGCTCAATCGTTTGCTGCGCGGGAGGCAGGGGTGAGCATGACAAAAGGGGTCCCCTCGACATCCATGAAAAAATCTGCCAGACGTTTCGACTGGGAATTTTGGTTGGTCGGTTTGCTGTCGCTGCTGATCTTTTTGGCGGTCGCTTACTATCTGGTTTTCCGGCTGAATATCTTTGTGACTGACTCGATGGCGCGTACGCGCTCGGCCTGGCAGGTTTTCTTCAGTAGTGAGCCCAAACTGGCGAACGTGGGTTTTGTTTGGGCTCCGCTGCCCACCATCTTGCAGTTGCCGCTGGTCTTGATCCCGGCTTTTCGCGTCAATGGTTTTTCGGGCAACATTGTTTCAGCATTATGCGGGGCAGCCAGTGTGCAGGTATTGCTCCTCTTTCTGCGCCAGGCGAAGCTGCCGCGGATGGTGACTTATTTGCTGCTCTTGGCCTATATTGTCAACCCCATGATTCTGTATTATTCGAGCAACGGCATGAGTGAAATTGTGCTGGAGCTTTTTGTTTTGCTGACCGCGTATGCTTACCTGCGCTGGGATCAAACCCATCACTGGGTCCACCTGACCGTGGCGGGGATCACTACCAGCCTGGCCTTTTTGGCGCGCTATGATGCCTCTTTTGTGGCCGTAGTGCTGGTAATCGCGATTGGCCTGGATGCTGTCGTCCGCAACCGGCAGCAGCTGGCTTATGCGGAATCGGTCATTCTGTTGTATGCCACTCCGGTGGCTTACGTTGCTTCCCTGTGGGTATTTCTTAACTGGCTCATCATGGGTGATCCTTTGTATTTTGCCCGCAGTGACTATTCCAATGCCGGGCAGATCGGCTATCAGTTGGCATCTCTGCCCGAATTGTTGCCGTTGAAAGGGAATTTGCTTCAGTCGCTGCGTGTAGGTATGGAGCAGACAGCGGGAGTATTTCCCTTCTTTATTTTGGTCTCGCTGGGAATCTTGGCATTGGCAATTGTAAAGCGTCATTGGGTATGGCTGGGAGAACTGGCAATCTCCTGGTCACTTATTTTCTTCTCGACAGTCAACCTGTTTATGGGGCAATCTGCTCTATTTATCCGCTACTTTATTTCTGCTATTCCAATGGCCATTGCTTTATTGGGTGGGGTGCTCATGCTCTTGCCGGCGAAGGGCCGCGTCGCAGCAGGTTTACTCTCTGTCGTCATGATCGGTGCATCGGCCTTTTCCACTGTCCGCCTGATGGCACAGCATGATGAATGGGGGCAATGGAATGACCAGGTGGTGCAGGCAGCCCTGACAGATACTCCGCTCTCGAGCTGGGAAGAAGAGCAAACGCTGGCCAATTTCATCAACACAAAGACCGCCGGTTATGTTCTGGTCGATGATTTTCAGGGGTATCGGGTGATCTTCTTTTCGGGGAAACCCTGGCGTTTTATCACCCCCTCTGATTCAACTTTTAAGCAATATTTGAAAGAACCCTATGGACACGTCAGTTACCTGCTTACTTCCAGCACGAAGCTGGAGGGTGAACTCAATCAGGTGAATAATACTTATCCCTATTTGTATGAGGATGGGGCAGATTGGGCCACGCTGGTTTATCAGGACACCACCTGGAAGTTATATCAGGTAGATCGCCAGCCAAGCAGTTTTTCATTTGATCAGAGCAATAATTAACAGAGGTAGAGTAGAAGGAGAAAAGATGAAGAGAAAATGGGGTGTGCTATTATCGATCTGGGTTTTGATAGGGCTGTTCTGGTCTCTCGGAACACCGCTTACTCAGGTGCTTGCCGATGCTGGGCCAGATAATGGAGAGGAAGATCCTTCTGCGTCAACGACCACTTATCTACTGTCAACGATCACCAATGCTTCTGAGATTGTTCTCAATGGCAGTTCGCCTTCGTACACCTTTTATATCCCAGTATCCCAGCAATGGCAATTGACCGGGATGGACCTGCATCTGCAAGTCAGTCATTCAGACGTGCTGCGCGAAAACTCTACCCTGACAGTGCAGGTGAATAACATACCGGTGGAGAGTGTGCAATTGACCGACGCGAATGCCGGGGGTTCTCAATGGGACGTGACGGTACCGACTGAATTGTTGACCGGAGATTCGATCAGGGTCAGTCTGGTGGGTTTCATGCGCATCAGCGACATTATTTGCGATGACATCGAGAATACAGCAAATTGGGTGCGAATCTCTGGGGAATCCAGCGTGGATTTTTCCTATAACCCTCAACCGATTGATTTTTCACTTGATCAATTGCCTTATCCGCTTATCCAGTCTCGTTCTCTGGAGAAGGATCAGGTAGCAATTGTGACCCCTGCTGACGCAAACGGGGAAGAAATGACCTCTGTCTTTACCGTTGCGGGGATGCTGGGCGCGGCCAGTACCTGGCGTGGTCTGGACCTCTCAACGGTGTCCATTTTGGGGCTGACCGATACCGTAAAAACTACCAGTGAACTGGTGCTGGTCGGGACGGCGGATCGGTTGAACCTCGCTTCTCTGGGGGTGGATTGGAGTCTGTCGATCTCGGGTGGGCAGTTCGCCCAGCCAGGTGGGGGTACTGTGGCCAAAGACGCCGGGGTAATCATGGTGGCAGCCTCTCCGTGGAATGCCGGGAAAGCGGTCATTGCCATCACGGGGACAACCCCAGAGGCGGTAACCAAAGCGGCCCTGGCTTTTCGCAATTCTCAGTTTGCCAGTCTGGCACGCGGGAAGTACGCGGTGATTTCCACAAGCCCGCAGGATTTGACAGGGTCAACTGACGCTTTGAGTTGGGCCAAAACCGATCTGGAAACGTTGGGCTATTCTGACCAAAAGGTCAATGGCATTGGCGACCAGACGATCAGCATTCCGCTTGACTTACCCAATGGGGTTCAACCCAAAGAGGTCAAGGTGACGGTGGTCTTCAACCATTCTCCGTTTATTTCTTCGGATCGTTCTTACCTGGTACTGAGCATGAATGGAATTCCACAGGCGGGTCTGTATCTGAATGGCGAGAATGAAAAACGTACTTCCTGGACAGTGACGGTCCCGACGGATCAATTAATGCCCGGGACAAATGTGCTCAGTATTTTGTTTACCCTGCACATGGCAAATACGGAAGTGTGTACTGAAGATTACTATAACCAGGCCTGGGCGGTATTGAATCGGCAAAGCTCGATTGAGGTAACCTTCGATACCGACCCCGTTCAACCGGATCTGGGAAATTATCCTTCGCCGTTTGGGCAGGACACTCTGATTGTTTTGCCGCAAGATATGGGCAAGCAGGAGCGTCAGGGCATTTTTCAGGTTGCCAGCCAGTTGGGCGCCTTATTGGGCGCGCGGGCGCAATTCATGCAGTTGACGACCGCGAATGCGATCACAGCGGATGATCTCAAGGGGCATAGCTTGATTTTGGTGGGTACACCTGAAACGAATGGCTTTGTGGCAGAAGCCATGAAGTCGGCCCCGGTGCAGATGGATACCGTTTCGCGCACGCTGAAGAATGATGTATTCGATCTCTCGGTGGAAGACGGACAAACGATGGGCATGCTGCAGGAAATGACCTCCCCGTGGGATGACTCCAAGAGTTTGTTGCTGATCACCGGCGTGGATGATCAGAGTGTGGGTTGGGCGACAGAATTGCTCTCGACCAGTGATGCAGTGAAGCGTTTGAGTGGCAACGTTGCTCTGGTGGACAAAAAGAATGGCCTGACCCTGTTAAACACTTACGAACCCGAAAAATCAGTTTCTCCGGTGACTCAATTAGAAACGCGCAGCAGTGGGCCTTCGGGGTTGGTTCTGGAAATTGCTCTGGTGATTTTGTTGGTCGTGATCGTGGTACTTTTAATCATCATTCTCGTGCGCCGGCGCGTTTCTAAGCATTGATCTTCTGGCTTTCTATGAACGAGCTACCTCAGGTAGCTCGTTTTTTCTCCAAATAACTGAATCTGCACGACGGTTTGGACGTGTCCTGCTATAATCAAGGCAGAACCACTAAAAATCTGAAGAAGAGTTGGCATTGAAGATGAAATATATTGGTCAATCAATTCCTCGTATAGATGCGAAAGCAAA
>JAAZOQ010000272.1 GCA_012797695.1 Anaerolineaceae bacterium
CCAACATGCTCTGGATCATCCTGGCAGCTGTGCTCATGAGCATCCTGGTGATCTTTTTTCTGAACCTGTTCCTGACACGCTCCATTACCCATCCGTTGAAAGAGTTTTCGCACAAGATCGCGCACACACCTTTAGAAGGCCCCACCGAATTACTTCCCGAAAGCTCCAACAATGAGCTGGCTGAGCTCACTCACGCTTATAACCAACTGCAAAAGCGGCGCATGGACCTGGAAACGATGCGCCAGCAAATGCTGGCCAATCTCATTCACGAAATGGGAAGGCCCCTGGGATCATTGCGAACGGCGGTTCATGCCCTGCAGACCGGGGCCAATCAAGATTCCACCCTGAGCGCCGAGCTGCTGACCGGAATGACCGAACGTATCGATCGCATGGGTCGTTTGTTGGAAGACCTGGCCTTGATCTACCGCAAGCTGGAACCCTACGAAATCATCTACCGCTCTTTTGATGTGCAGGAATGGCTGCAAAGCCTGATTCCCTTGTGGGGAGAAAACGCCCGCACCCAGGGGCTCATTTTTGAATCCGAGCTGCCTGAGCAGACTGCCCCTTTTACCAGCGACCCTGAAAGACTGGCACAGGTGCTCAGCAATCTGGTCAGTAATGCGCTCAAATTCACCCCAGCCGGGGGCAAAGTCAATCTGCGCGCTCGCCTCCAGGAAAATCAACTTCAGATTGAAGTGGCAGACACCGGCATGGGCATATCCTCTGAAGATCAAGAGCACCTTTTCGTGCCGTTTTACCGCGTCATCCAGCCTTCCTGGAAAACACCTGGGCTGGGACTGGGCCTCACCATCTCAAAATCCATTATTGAATCACTGGGGGGCAAAATCACCGTCGCCAGTGCCTCAGGGCAAGGCAGTACTTTTACCCTCATTTTGCCCAACCATTCCGATTTAATGCAAATTTAAACTTCAGCTAAGCGTGATTTAAGGCGAAAAATTCTCCTTCTGGTTATCCTGTAGTCAAACAAGGAAGCAGAACAGAATGAGCTTAGCCAATCGATCAACAATCGACAAACAAGAACCACAGAATTTTTCGCTGTCAGACTCGACTCGCGGATTATCCCAGACCGAGGCCAACCGGCGTTTGCAGCAATACGGGCCCAATGCGCTGCCAGAAGTAAAGACCCATCTCTGGCTGAAATTCCTCAAAAAAATGTGGGGACCTGTTCCCTGGATGCTGGAATTATGTCTGGTACTGGAAGTGATCTCCGGAAAATACATTGAAGGTGCCATCATTGGAGCATTGATCCTCTTTAACGCAGTAATGAGCACACTGCAAGAGAACAAAGCTCAAAACGCGCTGGCACTACTAAAAAACCGCTTATCAGTCAACTCCCGAGTGCTGCGCGATGGGAAATGGCAGTCTCTGCCCAGCAGCGAACTGGTTCCTGGTGACGTAATCTATCTGCGCATGGGGGATCTCGTCCCGGCCGACACCGAGATTATCAGCGGTCAGATCTCTCTGGATCAATCCACCCTGACCGGGGAATCGCTGGCAGTCGAAGCCGGTACAGGCGCCAACGTCTTTGCCGGTACCACGGTGGTTCGCGGCGAAGCCACCGCCAGTGTCACGCAAACCGGCATCCACACCCGTTTTGGCAAAACTGCGGAACTGGTACGGCTGGCCAAAACCACCGGGCAGCTTGAGCGGATCGTCTTCTCAATCGTGCGCTCTCTGGTCATACTGGATGTCGCTCTGGTAGTGATCTTGCTGGTCTACGCTTTTATCAGCAAACTACCGATGCAAGAAATGCTGCCTTTCTCGCTCATTTTGCTGGTCACTTCAGTACCGGTAGCCCTGCCGGCCACATTCACTGTTGCCACTGCCCTGGGCGCCGTTACGCTGGCCAAAAATGGCGTGTTGGTCACCCGCCTCAGTGCTATCGAAGAAGCCGCCTCCATGCAGGTGCTCTGCACGGATAAAACCGGCACACTGACCGAGAATCACCTTGAAGTAGCCGAAGTGGTGCCCTTTGCGCCCTTCAGTCAAGAAGACGTACTCAAGCTGGCCATGATGGCCAGTGATGCAGCCACTCAGGATCCGCTTGACCAGGCTATTTTGAAAAAAGCCACCGCGGCAGGTATTGATCCGCACGTTCTCGAGAACCGCATCCGCTACACCCCCTTTGACCCAGCCGCCAAACGAGCGGAGGCCATCTTCGAGGAAAATGGCGCAGATTTTCGCGTGCTCAAAGGCGCACCGCAGGTGATTGGGGGCTTTGATGCTTCTCTGGATGAACGTTTTCCCCAGATCGTCGAAAAACTTTCTCTGCAGGGGCTGCGTGTACTGGCAGTTGCCTCTGGAGCGGACCATGAAGTCAAAATCGCCGGGGTGTTGGCTTTTCAAGACCCCCCTCGTGCTGATTCAGCCAGTCTGATCCTGAAGCTGAAAGAATTGGGACTGCGGGTAATCATGATCACCGGGGATGGGCTTTCCACAGCAAAATCCATTGCGTCCCAGCTGGGCATCGGCGGGCATGCCACTTTGGGCGAAGCGCTTAAAGACGAGAAAGCTCCCATCGACGAAGAGATCGGAGTCTACGCCGAGGTACTGCCCGAAGAAAAGTTCCGTCTGGTGAAAAAACTCCAACGGGCCGGCCAGGTTGTAGGCATGACCGGTGATGGAGTCAACGATGCGCCGGCGCTCAAACAGGCTGAGGTAGGGGTAGCCGTCTCGAACGCAACTGACGTAGCCAAAGCCGCCGCCAGCCTGGTGCTGACCGCACCCGGGCTCGGCAATCTGGTGGCAGCCATCGAGACCAGCCGCAGCATCTATCAAAGAATGCTCACTTATACCCTGAATAAGATCATCAAAACCATCGAGATCGTCTTCTTCCTCAGTCTGGGGTTAATCCTCTTTCGTACTTTTGTCACCACACCCTTATTGATGATCCTGCTCATTTTCACCAATGACTTCGTCACCATGTCGATCTCGACAGATCACGTCAAACCCTCTCCCCAACCCAATCGCTGGGACGTACGCTCCATCGTTTGGGGAGCCGTTCTGATTGCCCTGCCCATTCTGGCATTGTCCTTTGCCATCTTCTGGTACGGCCATTTCACACTGCAGCTTCCGTTAGCCAATCTGCAGACCCTGCTTTTTGTCATGCTGGTCTACAGTGGGCAGAGCACAATCTATCTGATCCGCGAGCGCGGCCACTTCTGGCGCTCCTTCCCAAGCAAGTGGATGCTTCTGGGTACCGTGCTTGACATTCTGGTGGTTGGGTTTCTGGCCTCGCAAGGTATCCTGATGGCAGCCATTCCCCTGAAACTGGTGATCGAAATATTCGTGATCATCGTCACCTACATTTTTCTTCTCGATTTCATCAAAGTACCCATCTTTAAAAGGCTAAAGCTTGAATAGCGCCTTTACAGAAGGTACTTCCTCCCTGAAGAAGACGATCCTGCTCACAGTGATTGTCTTCTTTTTGCATCACTTTTTTACGTTTTTTCCGTCATAATAAGTAAAGAATGACGTCATCGAATGAGCAGGAATTGCTGAGCGGTGCTCTCTCTTATGATCTTTCTGCCCTGGCTGAAATCTATGATCGCTACAGCCCAGGCATCTATCGCTACGCCATGCGCCTGCTCGGCAACGAAGTACAAGCAGAAGAATGCGTCGCGGATACCTTTACCCGCTTTTTGCAGGCGCTGCGCATCGGCCACGGTCCCCGGGATCATCTGCAAGCCTATCTTTACCGCATTGCCCACAACTGGATCACCGATTTCTACCGCCGCCAGCCAGCCCCCCCTTTGCCGCTTGACGATGCCTTGTCTGCTGACCCCGCTTCTCTGCCTGAAACCCTGGCAGAAGAACATCACCTGCAACAGGAAATCCGTCTGGCGCTGCGGGCTTTGACCCCTGATCAACGGCAGGTGATCGTTATCCGTTTTCTGGAAGGCTGGGAGAACAATGAAGTCGCAGCCGCATTAAAAAAGCCAGTAGCAGCCATCAAAGCCCTGCAATATCGTGGGCTGAAGCTGCTGCAAACTATTCTGGTCAAGAAACCTCGTGAAGAAAAATGAAAAATACCTCTCAAATCGACCCTGAGTTGCTGAAAAAATTGCTGACGCTGAAATACTCGGCTCCGCGTGATCGAGAACGTGCCCAGGCTGGTCGGGCAGCTTTTTTGCGGGAAGCCAGTTCACTGTCTGAGAGCGTCACTCCGGCAGCCTCTGTGCGTCATAAATCATGGAAGTCAAAATTCAACTTGCTCACGTTTCGAAAGGAGCACTCTCCCATGATTAATACCCTCACCACAATTCTGTTGACAATCTCATTGTTCCTGAGCGGCGGCGCCGCCACCGTGGCTGCAGCCCAGAACAGCCAACCCGATCAATTGTTGTATGGAATCAAGCTCTTCAGCGAAGATGCTTTGCTCGATGTGACCACCAATCCTGAAGCACAATTCAGCCTGTCACTTGATTATGTCGACCGGCGCGGAGCAGAGATCCTTCAGCTCATTGAAGAAGGGAACACGCCTTCCGCTGATCTGCTGGCGCAATATCAGAGCCAGATGGAACAGGCCACCCGCTATGCCGTCAATCTGCCTGAAGACCAGGCTATCCAGGCACTGGCCATGCTGCAGGCACGCCTCGAAACTCAAGAACAGGCCATGACGCAACTGCAAAAAAAAGGCACTGCGCAGGCAGTTATGGAAATGGCGCAAGTTCAGTCCATGCTTCAAGAACGGATGCAGCTGCTGGAAACCGGGCAGGCAAACCTGATCCAGCTGCGCGATCAAATTCGCTTGCAAGATCAACTGAACAACCCCAACCTGGAAACAACCGGCACCGGGAACATGACCGCCCCCGGAAGCGGAGAGGGCAACCCCTGGGCAGAGGGAACCCCCACCCCCGGGAGCAGCTACGGTCCTGGAGATGGAACAGGCATCACCTGCACTCCACAGGCCGGGACAAACTCTGGCGGAAGCAGCGCCAACCCGACACAAGGGCAATACAACGGTGCCTCTTCTTCTCCACAAACTACCCCATCTGCCAATGGGTACGGTGGCAAACACTGATCGCCCTTTGTAAAGAGATAACCGAGCCGCTCGCAAATGCGAGCGGCTTTTGGGATCACGATAAACTCAA
>JAAZOQ010000035.1 GCA_012797695.1 Anaerolineaceae bacterium
AAGATCAGTAAAGAGATCGACCCGGGGATGACTTTACTCGCTTTTTTGCGTGCTGAAGGTTTCTTTGGTACCAAATTTGGCGGTTGTCAAAAAGGGGAATGTGGCGCCTGTACTGTTTTGTTGGATGGAAAACCGGTAAATTCATGTTCTTTGCTGGCGGCACAGGCAGAAGGGCATCAGCTTCAAACCATAGAGAGCATTGGGGAAAACCCAGATCAGGGTTGGAAGAAAACGGCAGGTCTGAGTTTGATTCAAAACGCCATGATCGATTCGGGAGCTATCCAGTGCGGTTACTGTACGCCGGCAATGGTTTTAGCCTCTGAATCGCTCTTTAAAGAAAATAATACCCCTGACGAAGCGGAGATACGGGATGCTTTTTCGGGTATTCTTTGCCGCTGTACTGGTTACGAAAAGCCGGTGAAGGCGATCCAGTTTGCTCAACGGGTAAGGGAAGGCTCTCTCAAGAATGCTGACCTGGAAGCGGAATTGATTAATGCGGTACTTCCAGAGATGTCCACCGAAACACCGGCTCCTGAATATGCCCATATTGGGAAGCCAGATAAGAAAGTAGATGGAATGAAGCTGGTTCAGGGAAAGCCAGCTTTTACTGACGATATCGATCTGCGCGGTATGCTGATCGGGAAGGTCTTGCACAGCCCGGTGGCCCACGCGCGCATTAAAAAAATCGATACCCGCAAGGCAAAAGCATTAAAGGGAGTCCATGCCGTGCTTACCTGGCAGGATCTCCCGCGGGTAGCTTATTCCACGGCCGGGCAATCGGACCCGATCCCTGGGCCGTTGGATATGTTCAGTCTGGATAATAAGGTGCGTTTTGTGGGCGATCGGGTGGCTTTCGTTGCTGCTGAAAATGAGCAGATTGCCAATCAGGCTTTGCGTTTGATCGAAGTAGAATATGAAGAATTGCCCGTATTGCTGGATTCATCTCAAGCAATGGCTGCCGATGCTCCTCGCCTGCACGACGAGCCGGAATACGTCAATTTTGCCGATTCTGACCCGGCGCGGAATCTGGCCGCTAAAATTCGGATTGATGTCGGCAATGTCGAAGAGGGTTTTGCTCAGGCAGATCAGATCATTGAAGGTGACTACGAAGTTCCCAAGGTGCAGCAAGCGCACATCGAACCTCATGTCTCGATCACTTATTGGGATGCTGATGATCGGCTGGTGATCCGCACCAGCACTCAGGTACCTTTCCATGTGCGCCGTATGCTGGCGCCGGTCCTCAATTTGCCAGTGAAACGCATCCGCGTAATCAAGCCTCGCGTTGGCGGCGGCTTTGGGGGCAAGCAGGAAGTCTTGATCGAGGATGTGGCTGCCCACTTAACGATTGCTACTGGTCGGCCGGTGAAGGTGGAATATACCCGCGAGGAAGAGTTCATTGCGGCACGTTCGCGCCATCCGATGAAGATTCACATGAAGACGGGTGTCAAAAACGATGGGACGATCACAGCCAATGAAATGTACGCGCTTTCAGACACCGGGGCTTACGGCTGCCACGCATTGACGGTGACCGGAAATACTGGCCAAAAGGCAATGGCGTTATACGTAGGGGATGGTGAATTCCGCAAGAAGCCCAATATTCGCTTTTATGCAGATATCGTCTATACTAATACTCCTCCAGCGGGAGCTTTTCGCGGTTATGGCGTGCCGCAGGGATACTGGGCCGTGGAACGCCACATGGAAAAGATAGCCCGTATTCTGGGAATGGACGCATTGAAATTCCGGTTAAAGAATGCTCTACGGTCAGAAGAATTACAGCCATTCAGTACATCCTGGAGTGAGGGCCGTGAACCGCGTCCCGAGATCGTCCACACAGTGGGGCTGGAAAAATGTGCTGTGTTGGGCAGCAAAGCGATCGATTGGCAAAAGAAATATCAAAATCGGCAATGGCATGAGGTCCCCGGCAAGCCTTATTTACGCAAAGGGATTGGTGTAGCGCTGATGATGCAGGGAACGGCCATCCCTTACCTGGATATGGGTGGAGCTTCGCTGAAGATCAATGATGACGGTTCCTTCAATTTGCTGATCGGGGCCACTGATCTGGGTACTGGCTCGGATACGATTCTAGCACAGATGGTAGGGGAGACTTTGGGTGTTCCGGTGGAAGACGTGATCGTCTATTCTTCCGATACCGACTTTACTCCTTTCGATAAAGGAGCATATGCCTCCAGCACAACGTACATTTCTGGAACGGCAGTGGCCAAAACGGCGCGCGAGGTTGCTGAACAAATTAAGAAGCGTGCTGCCATGATGCTGAGTACGCAGGATCACCCGGTTGCCGCTGAGGAGATCCACCTGGCTGACCGCAAGGCGATCTGTGCCGACGGCCGTTCGGTTACCCTGGCTGAAGTGGCTCTGGATTCACTGCATCATAATCAGCAAGAACAGATCATGGCAACGGCTTCTTATGTGGCTCCCTCATCTCCGCCGCCATTCGCTGCCCAATTTGCGGAAGTCACAGTGGATATCGAAACTGGAGCATTGACCGTCGATAAATTGGTGATGGCGGTGGATGCTGGTAAAATAGTGAATCCGATCACTGCATCTGGCCAGATCGAAGGCGGAATGATCCAGGCGCTGGGGTATGCAGTTTGCGAGGAAATGCTTTACGATGAAAAAGGCAGGGCCCGTGAAAAGGACTTTGTAGATTATCATATCTTCCGATCGGATGAAATGCCGGAGTTGAAGACGATTTTTGTGGAGACCTTTGAGCCGACTCATCCATTTGGGGCCAAGGCGGTCGCAGAAATTCCCATGGATGGGGTGGCGCCCGCCGTTGGCAACGCAATTCTGGATGCCTGCGGGGCAGACCTGCACCAGAACCCGGCAACCCCCGAGAGAATTTTGAACGCTTTACACACTAAATGAGAGAGAATACTTTATGGAATCACCCATCTACGTAATTGGCCACGTTAACCCCGATACCGATTCAATCGCGGCGGCAATTTCTTATGCCTGGTTGCTGCGCGAGCGGGATGGATTGGAGGTAATCGCTGCACGCGCGGGAGCCCTGAATGCTCAATCAATCTGGGTACTCAAAACTTTAGGAATTGACCCTCCTGTGCTGATTACCGATGCCTCTCCTCGTTTTGAATCGGTGATGCGTAGATTGGATACGACCACCCCTGATCAACCTCTGACTGATGCCTGGGTAATTGCCAGCCGCACCAATGGGATCGCTCCAGTGATTAACGAGGACGGCACTCCGTATGGGCTGATCACCGGGCGCAGTTTGTTTGATTTTCTCAGCCACCAGGTAGGGGTCAAGCCCAACCGCAAGAATCTGACGATCACTGAGATTCTCAATCTTCCCTGCAATCAGGCCGCTAATACCAGAGTACTCAAATTTCAAGCCAGCACCAAGATCAAAGATGTATTGCAGCGCCTGCTGCGTGAAGAAGGGGATGAATTCTGGGTGGTGGATGAGGCCGGGCGCTATTTAGGCATTTGCCGTCAGCGTGATTTATTGAATCCTCCACGGTTGAAGATCATAATGGTTGACCACAATGAGCGGCAGCAATCGCTGGGTTCTTCAGAAGAAGCGGAATTGCTGGAGATTCTGGACCACCATCGTTTGGGAAACCCATCGACGCACATCCCGATTAAAATGTCGGTGGATATTGTAGGCAGCACCAGCACTTTGGTCTCAGAAAAGATCGAAGAAGCCGGGTTGAGCGCTCCCTGGCAAATTGCTGGGGTAATGCTGGCTGGCTTGTTGAGCGATACGTTGAATCTTACTTCTCCCACGACAACTGAGCGTGATCAAGTGGCGGCCGAACGACTTTCACGCTGGACTTTTGTCCGCGGCAGTGCTATTGAGCATGAGACTCGTGAGTCTTTTGGCACCCAGGTGCTTTCTGCCAGCGCTGGTCTGGCTACTCGTTCCCCGCAGGAAGTGGTCAACAGTGACATGAAGGTGTATTCTGCCGGCGAACAACGCTTTGCGATTGCACAGGTAGAAGTTAGCTCTCTCAATGAAGTCGCAGCTCATGTGGTCCCTTTGAATCAAGCTCTGGATGACTTACGCAAGACGACCAGCGTCGATTTTGCGATGCTGCTGGTCACGGACGTGGTGCGCGGTTCCAGTCGACTGCTGCTTTCGAATCCGCCTTCTGTATTGGATGAGTTGCCCTATCAGCCTTTGCCAGATGGAACGCGTCTGGCAGAAGGAGTGGTCTCCCGCAAGAAGCAACTGTTGCCGGTGGTACTGGGCTTGTTGGAGGCTTAAATGTCGCTCTTTCGCTCGATCGCTGAAAACGAAATGAAGGGGATTCCGTTTGTCTTATGTACGATCATCGAAGCGAAAGGGTCGACTCCGCGCCATGTAGGGAGCAAGATGCTGGTCTATGCAGACGGGCATATCGAAGGCACTGTTGGTGGGGGAGAAATTGAAAGCCGGGTAATTGATGAAGCGAAGCGGGCTTTAATTTCGCGAAAAAGCACGATTTTGCAATATAAACTGGTGGACCCATCTGCTGGCGACCCCGGAATTTGCGGCGGTCAGGTGGAGGTATTTGTGGAGCCAATTATGCCGAAGCTCACCATTGTGGTAGTAGGCGCTGGCCACGTAGGCCGACAGGTGGTATTTCTGGCCAGGTGGTTGGGTTATCGCGTGGTTGTCAGTGATGACCGCGCGGAGTTTTGTACCCCAGAGACGATGCCGGGCGCGGATGAAATTATTATTTGCCCTATGGCAGAATTGCCCAGGCGGATGGAATTCACGCCGTATACTTACGTAGTGATCGCAACCCGAGGCTCAGAGATCGACATTCAAGGGTTACCCGCGATACTTGATTCGCAAGCCGGTTTTATCGGGGTGATTGGGTCACGGCGTCGCTGGGAGAACACCAAAAAAGGAATCCTTAAACAGGGCGAGTACAGCGAAAAATTGGCTGGAGTTCACTCCCCGATTGGTATAGAATTACATGCAGAAACGCCGGAAGAAATTGCTGTTTCGATTCTGGCTGAAATTATGATGAGCGCTAACCAGACAAGCGGAAAAAGCATGTCGGAACGATGAGGATATCGATGATCAATACTTATATCAATTGCGCTACACTCGAAGAAGTACTCTCAGCTTTGGCCGAATATCAAGGCCGAGCCAAGATCATTGCCGGGGGAACAGACCTGGTTCTGGAATTGGAGAAGGGGGCTCATTCTGATCGTGATGTATTGGTTGATGTTTCGCGGGTTTCTGATCTAGATCAAATCACCACAGATTCGCAGGGTATGGTCCATTTGGGAGCAATGGTGACCCATAATCATGTTGTGGGTTCCTCTTTGCTGCATGTACGGGCACCTTTATTGGTGGAAGCGTGTTTTGGTGTAGGCTCGCCGCAAATTCGCAATCGGGGTACCGTCGTAGGAAATTTAATTACGGGTTCCCCGGCTAACGACACTATTTCTCCATTAATGGCTCTGGAAGCATCATTGACCTTGGTTTCGACACGCGGAACACGCCAGGTGGCGCTGAAAGACTTCTATAAAGGAGTACGCAAGACCGTAATAGCCGCGGATGAACTCTGCACAGAAATTGTTTTCAAACCATTGGCTTCTAATCAAGTCAGCGTATATAAGAAGTATGCCTTGCGCAAGGCGCAGGCCATTTCGTTGGTGAATGCTTCTGTGATCTTAACTCTTGCAGATCAAAAGGTAATAGAGGCACAGATCACGTTAGGCGCAGTAGCTCCAGTGATCATCCACGCCAAGCAGGCAGAAACGTTTTTAACAGGCAAGCAGTTAACGGCTGAAATAGTAAAGCAGGCTTCTGACCTGGTAGCAGAGGACGTTTCACCGATCTCGGATATTCGCAGCTCGGCTGATTATCGCGTGAAGATCAGTTGCATTTTGGTCAAGCGCGGATTGCTGGATTTATTGAATCAGAAGCCAGATGAAGTACCGGTTGCCCCGGTATTGCTCTGGGGGACCAGCAAGCCCAATCACACTGAGAAGGGCTACCAGAAAACCGTGATCGACCGCCAGACCACGATCCATACCACTGTGAATGGAAAGAAGGTTGAAGTGGTCACATCCCCCAATAAGCCTTTGCTGCACATGCTGCGTGAAGAATTGGGCATGACTGGCTCAAAGGAAGGTTGTGGCGAAGGAGAATGCGGGGCCTGTACGGCTTATCTGGATGGGGTTGCGGTAATGAGTTGCCTTGTGCCGGCGGCACGTGCTGAAGGTGCAACCATTACGACCATTGAAGGCGTTTCTGATGGGGAGAACTTGCATCCGGTGCAGAATGCGTTTATTCGCGAGGGGGCAGTACAATGTGGCTATTGCACTCCTGGTTTTATCATGTCGGCGGTTAAACTTTTTGAAGAGAAGAAGAATCCAGACGTGGATGAAATTAAGTTAGCCATCACCGGAAATCTGTGCCGGTGTACTGGCTATTACAAGATTGTGAAGGCGATTGAATCGGTGAGCGAAGAAAGCTAGGGGAAGCATGTCGAAGTATTCAATGTATCAACCACAGCGGAAGGAAAACCCCGCTAAAAAACCAGTTCATCCAATATGGAGAGGAATTGGCTGCGTTCTTCTGGTGGTAATTCCAGTGATTTCTTATGTGACGGCCGATTATTTGATCAATAACCGTGCCTCGATTCCCTGGGTGGTGATTCCTACGGAATTGGTGGTTCAGAATCTGCCGGATCCCATGTTGATTGTCAAAATCTTTTACACGGCGATCTTTGTTTTTGTGCTGTATTTATTGTTAACGGTAATCACTTTTGTTGTGAATCGTTTTTGGGGTCCAAGCCGTTATGGACCTTACGATGTTCCCCTCGATAAAGTACAGCGAAAATAATTTCGCAGGAGAAAATCGATGGCTGAAACAAGCGACTCTTATGTACGAATCGATGCGCAGGCCAAAGTAAGCGGAAAAGCTCAGTACCCGGGTGATTTCAATTTGCCAGGGCAACTCTATATGAAGGTTTTGTTTGCGGGGAAAGCTCACGCAGTTATCAAAAAAATTGATGTAACTGAGGCTTTGGTTGTCTCTGGCGTGGTTACAATCTTGACTGCCAGAGACGTCCCCAATAACGAATATGGTCTGGGCGTTTTTGACCAGCCTGTTTTGTGTGGGCCGGGATCGAATAAGCCTTTTGCCGACCACGTTCGGTTTGAAGCCGATCACGTGGCCTTAGTAGTGGCGGAATCGGAAGAAAGTGCGGAACAGGCACGCAAGCTAATCCGTGTAGAATATGAGGATCTGCCCATCGTAACTGATGTGCACGAAGCGCTCAAACCAGAAACCATTCTGATCCACCCAGATCGCGAATCCAACGAATTTACCCATTTTCGGATTCGGAAAGGGAGTATCGACGATGGTTTCAAGCAGGCGGATGTCATCGTTGAGGACGATTACTACACCCCGGTTCAGGAGCATGCCTACTTGCAGCCAGAAGCTGGGATTGCTTATTATGATGAGCAGGGACGGATTACCGTGGTGGTGGGCGGCCAATGGGTGCATGAAGATCAGGAGCAAATTGCCCACGCTCTGAATCTTGAAAAAGAGCAGGTGCGAGTGATTTATCCCGCCATTGGCGGAGCTTTTGGCGGCCGCGAAGACATGTCCGTGCAGATCATTTTGGCGCTGGCAATATACCGTTTAAAAGAACGCGGAATCAACCGTCCAGTCAAGATTATCTGGACGCGAGAAGAGTCCATGATTGGCCATCATAAACGCCATCCTTATCACATTCACTCCCGTTGGGGAGCGACCAAAGAGGGCAAGATTGTTGCCGCGGAAGTTGATCTCTACGCAGATGGGGGCGCTTACACCTATACTTCTCCGAAAGTATTGGGGAATGCCACCCTTCTTTGCACCGGACCTTACGTGATTCCCAATGTTCGAGTGGATTCGCGGGCTATCTTTACCAATAACATTCCCAATGGAGCTTTTCGAGGTTTTGGCGGGCCGCAGGCCGCTTTTTCAGCAGAATGTCAGATGAACAAGCTGGCCGAAGCCTTGCATATGGATCCAGTGGAGATTCGTGTTCGAAATTTGCTCGGCGAAGGGGATCTGCTCTCCGTGGGAACTCCTTTGCCCAAGGGCGTAACCATCAAGCAGGTGGTCGAAAAATGCGCCTTGGAAGCCGGCTGGACTCATGATCCACAGGGAGGCTGGCAAAAACCCCAAACCCTGCCGGGTTCAGATCCGGTAGTTCACAAAGGTCTGGGTTTTGCCTGCGGATACAAGAATATTGGCTTTTCTTTTGGCGCGCCGGAGAGCTGCTGGGCAATTGTGGAACTTTATGGCGGCTCAGAGATTGAAAAAGTGGTTCTGCGCCATGCAGGAGCTGAAGTTGGGCAGGGGGCCCATACTGCCTTTGTGATCATGGCTGCCAAGGCACTAAACGTTCCGATCGAGAAGATTCAACTGATTGCCTCGGATACAGCGGAGACCCTGAATTCGGGCAGCGTCAGCGCTTCGCGCATGACCTTTATGGCAGGCAATGCCATCAAAGGGGCTGCCGCTGAAGCATTAAAAAAATGGGAAGCCGAAGAAAGGCCGGCAATCAGCACTTTTCAGTACCGCCCGCCCAAAACTACGCCTTATGACCCCCAGACTGGCAAAAGCGAACCGAATTTCGCTTATGGATATGTCGCTCAGGCGGTTGAAACTGAGGTAGATACTGAGACTGGGGAAATCACCCTGAAGCACGTGATCACTGTGGACGACGTGGGGAAGGCCATTAATCGTCAGCAAGTAGAAGGCCAGGTGGAAGGGGCTGTGGTTCAAGCCACTGGTTATACCTTGATGGAAAATTTCATTCAGGTCAATGGGCATACGCTGACCAGCCGTCTTTCGACTTACTTGATCCCAACGGTACTGGATGTGCCCGAAAAAGTGGATTCAGTGATTTTGGAATACGCTGATCCGATTGGGCCGTGGGGGGCGCGGGGAATGGGAGAAATGCCTTACCTTCCTTTTGCCGGAGCTGTCACTGATTCTGTACATGATGCAGTTGGCGTCTGGTTCAATGAATTCCCCTTGACCGCAGAACGGGTCAGCCGCGCAATTGATCATAAGGGCGAGTGATCGCTTCTGGTGATGGATGGTTGAATGGGCAGCTATTTAGAAAATACTGCCCATTTTTCGAAATGAGGAAAGTAAAATGCCATGAGAAGTGAGAGTGCCTGTATCCTTCTGGCAGCGGGGCAATCCAGCCGCATGAAGCAAGCGAAGCTGGTCATGCCGTGGGGAAACTCGACGGTGATTGGGAAGATCACTCGCTCTTTCTTGAAGGCCGGTGTGAAGAGAATCGTAGTGGTAACTGGGGGATATCGGGCTGAGGTAGAGCACGAGTTAGCCAGCTACCCGGTAGAACTCGTTTATAACCCTGATTATGGAAACGGCGAAATGATCGACTCGCTGAAAATAGGGATCGATGCTTTACCAGAGAATCAGGTTGGCCCGGTTTTTATCGCGCTGGGGGACCAACCTTTGATCTCGGCGGATGATCTCAAGCAAATGCTGCATCTGTCACAATCTTTTCCTGAAAAGATCGTGATTCCCAGTCAGAACATGCACCGGGGGCATCCCTGGCTGGTAGCCAGCCAGTATCTGGATGAGCTTAAAAACATTATGCCGCCGGAAACCTTGCGTAGCTTTATCCAGCGGCATGAACATGATTTGGAATACTATCTGGTCAAAGATTCAGACGTATTATCTGACCTGGATACACCAGAAGACTATCAGCGTTTGCGCTCGTCAAAGGGCTAATTCTCATCCGGATCTTCTGTTTCATCCGCAGAACCGCCCCCCGGCTGTTCCAGCAAACCATTTTTCAGATCCGAGATCACCCCTTTGGCTTGTTCAAGATATTCAGGGGGAACCAGAACATCCACTTCTCCCAAAGGACCAACGGTCAACCCATAAGTTAAACCGGCTGATTCCTGGTTAACGTAGGCGGGGATTTGAAAAGATTCGAGCAGAATTTTGACAGATTCCGCTTCTAACATTCCGTTGGCAACGTAAACGACGTTATCACCCAGTTTTCGCTCAAACATTCCTGTCCTTCCTTTCGATTTTTACAAGTAAACGTTCTTTTCGTTTCAATAATTCTTTGCCAAGTTTCTTGTTCTGATAATTATGATACCCTCTTTTTGATAAAAAGGTGATCGCTGTATCTGTCCAATACAAAGCAGAACGATATTCGATAGAAACGTGTTCGTAATACTTTGCCATCTCGATCATCGAAGAAATGTCTTCAAAGTGGAAGGCTTTTTGCCAGTAAAGCAGGGCGTTTTCATAATTGCGTTGGCTTTTATAAAGCGAAGCAAGTTTTTGGTAAGAAAGCAATTTCAGGGGATCAGGCAAAGCGTCATTGGTCTCACAATGCAGAAAAATCTTTTCAGCGATTTCCGTAAGTCCAAGATCGAAATAAATCTGTCCAAGAGAAAAATAATCAATGATATTGAAACGATCCATCTCTTCAATATTTTCGAGCGAATGCGAAAGATATAAGAAGAGCGCTGCCAGAGAAAGAATATCCATTCCGTTGTGATAGATCACTCCATTAAGTGGATGGGCATCTCCGCTGCGCAGGTAATCGAAATAAATTTGTGGGATCATCCATCCAGGTACCTCTTCTTCAGTGCGGGGAATTTGTAGAATTTCGTGTTCCAGGTCTTGCAGGGTTCGACTGGGAAGACGATTCTTCCAGATGCGCCGAGAAAGATACAGCAGATCAAAATGCGCCATTGTTTCAAAAGGATTGGGCAAACGATTCAGGACCAGGCGTGAGCGCAATAGAGGAACATCGAACCCCTTGCCGTTGTAGGTAACGATCCCTGAATAATGTTCGCTGAGATTGAGAATCTCGAGCAGCATGGCCGCCTCATCCACGGGCTGTTTCAGAAGATATTGTTTTAAGGTGAATCCTTTGGCCGTGAAATACCCCAATCCGACCAGAAAGGCAAAGGTGCCTGTACCGCCTGAAAGCCCGGTCGTTTCTGTATCCAGAAAGAGCAATCTTGAAATGTCTGGGTCAATTTCTCCCTGAACTTTGGCAGCGCGGGAGAGGGAAGAAAATTGGCTTACCTGTGCGAAATTGATGACCCCGTGCTGGTAATTACGCGGATAGGAAGTCTCGACAAGATAAGCCGTGCCCAGACTATTGCGAACTTCCTGCGCGTTCACTTGCTGCGCAAAATCGACAGCCTGTGGCGGCAGAGGCTTTTTTTCAAGAGAAGCGGCAGTGACAAGCCCCAGCGCTTTTAAACGATCTGCAAGAGAGTCAGGCATTCAGGCTGTCTCCAGAGAGCAAAGTAAGCAGGTAACGCGTTTCTTTTTTCCCGCCGAGGCCAGTTTCACTGATGGGGCCAACACACGAGGGGCATCCGTCATCGCAGGCGCAGTGATCAATCAGATCGGCCGCATTATTCAAAAGGGTTTGATGATGGGTGTACAGAGTTTGCGCCAGCCCCATGCCGGCGGGGATGGCATCGTAGAGCATAATGACAGGCCGTTGATCCGCAAAATCTGCCGCCGGATCTGCATACGAACCCAGATCATTTTCATCGCACATCACCTGCAGGGGGGCCAGGTGAGAAAGGGAGTAATTTAGCCCAGAAATGGCACTGCGGATTTTGACATTCATTTCGACCAGACGATGACAGTTCGAGCATAGCGTTACCAGGTTAGAAAGTTGATTGGCAACTCCAGGATCTGTAAAAAGTTTGAAAGGAATCTTGTGGTGGACATGAAGGGGTTTCTCACCTTCGGGTGCCCCACATAGCGAACAGCAGAAATGATCCCGTTCGCGGGCAAGGCGTCTTTGCTGCTCCCAGTTGGCGCCGTAATCATTGGGGTCACTGAGCCACATCTTTTCCTGACGCATTTTTTCTACTGTGGCGGGTTGAATTGCCATCCAGAAGCCATAAGTGCGCAAGACGGTTTCTGGCATTTCAAGTGGTTCGATAGCTAAAATTTCTCGAGTATTCCAATCGATTTTCTTGTAACCGGTAATTTGGGTGGTTACCTCTACTTCGCTGAAATGGAGATCATAAGCTGGCTTTTCGTCATGGTTGAAATCCTGAATAATGGCGACCTTTTGACTTTTGATGGGTTCTGTAAAATAGGAGAGATTGCTGGCTTCAAGAAGAGCAACATTTTTCTCAAGGTCCAACTCTTTGACGAAATATGGATCCCCTTCATGCAGATAAATAGCGCCGGGATGGGTCATCCAGAGGCTGCTGGCGTAATCCAGTTCACCCAGAGTGCGCGAGTCATTGTCTTCCTCCAGTTGTAGCGAAATAGAGCGGGCGGCTGTGCTGCGTAACGAGAATGAATTGGCCGGGTAATCTTGTGACATCCAGAGATAGCGATCAGCGTTGGCAACCAGCACTCCTTGCGCGATCAAAACCTGGAAGAAGGTATGCAAAGTATCAGCATCAATGGAGCCGAAGCCATCCTCTTGCCGAAAGGGCAATTCAAATGAGGCACATTGTAATTGTTGCAGCAAGATCAACGGATTATCCGGATCAATCAACACTGCTTCAGGGTCTTTTTCCATGATGTATTCAGGGTGACGGCAGAGAAATTGATCCAGCGGATTCATTGAGGCGATCAAGACCGCCGCTGAGGGGAGGTGCTTTCGCCCGGCCCGGCCAGATTGCTGTCGGGTAGAAGCGACCGTGCCTGGGTAGCCTGCCATCAGTACCAGATCGACTCCGCCGATATCGACTCCCAGTTCCAGCGCGTTGGTCGCCGCGGTCAAACGGATACTGCCATCCTTTAATCCCTGTTCGATTTCACGACGGTCACTTTTCAAGTAGCCGGAGCGATAACTGCGAAAGTATCGCGCCCAGTTGGGGTGGAGGTTTTTCAATTCGTGGATGATCAATTCCACTGACCGGCGGCTTCTGGCAAAGAGCAGAGACTGCAGATTGATTTGCAGGGTCAATTCTGAGAATTGCACGGCGGTGGTGATCAACCCCTGCCGTACCCCCAGTTCCTGGTTGACAATAGGGGGATTATACAGGGCAAATAATTTTTTGCCGTGAGGGGAGCCATCTTCATTGATCAGCTCGACGGGCGCATCAATCAATTTTTCGGCATGAGTTTGGGCGTTTGCCACCGTGGCTGAGGTCAGGATGAATTGAGGCTTACTGCCATAGAAATTGGCGATACGGGATAGACGGCGCAAAACATTGGCTACGTGCGAGCCAAATACTCCACGGTAGATGTGGATTTCATCGACGACAACGTATTTAAGCTGACTGAAGAACTTCTGCCACGAAGTGTGGTGTGGCAGAATGCCCAGATGCAGCATATCCGGGTTGGTGAGCAGGATGCTGACGCTTTCGCGAATAGTTGGCCGTAGGGAAATTTGAGTATCTCCGTCATACGTAGCGGGGAGAACGGATCTGGCCAGCTTTTGTTCGGCGATTAGATGCGTGAAATGCTGCAAAGCGGCGAGCTGATCATTGGCCAGTGCTTTAGTGGGGAAGAGAAGCAGGGCTGTGGAAGCCCCTGTTTTAATCTGATCGGAAAGAATTGGAATCTGGTAGCAAAGACTTTTGCCGCTGGAAGTGCCGGTGCTGATGACTACGTTTTTCCCGACGTTGATCTGCTCAATGGCCTGATATTGGTGGCTGTAAAGTTTTTGAATGCCGGATTCGGTCAAAATGTCGATTAGACTCGGTTCGACAGAACCGGGAAAAGGAGAAAATACCGCGGGCTGTTCCGGGTAAGCTTGCAGAAACGGAATATTCAAACTGAGATCTGGAGTGTTTTCCAGCCGGTCAATAAATTGTTGTAAAGAAGTGCGCTCCATAGATGACATTACTCCAGTATTTGATTAGAATTATACTCGTACCGAAAACATCAAAATCACTTTTGAAAGGTGTTAATTATGAAACTGGCAATCATTGGTGCGGGTGGGGTAAGAACTCCTTTGATCGTTAAGGAATGTTTGCGCAAGGCAGATTCGATTAACCTGACCGAGTTAGCTTTGATGGATATCGACGTCAATCATTTACAGCAGATTGAAAAGGTTACCCGCTCGATCATCGATGAAACCCATTCTTCGGTCAAACGTGTAATTACCGATAACCCGGTGCAGGCTCTTGAGGGAGCCGACTATGTCATCACAACTTTTCGGGCGGGGGGAATTGAATCACGCATCATTGATGAGCGGGTTCCTTTAGCCCAAGGAGTTTTGGGGCAGGAAACTACTGGTGCGGGTGGTTTTGCGATGGGGATTCGTTCTATCCCGGTTTTGCTGGGTTACATTGAGTTGATGAAGGATGTTTGCCCCAACGCCTGGCTGATCAATTTTGCCAACCCCAGCGGCATGATGGCAGAAGCAGCAATCCGGGCGGGAGGGTGGACGAAAACCGTGGGGATTTGTGACGCTCCCACCGAGGTACAGCGCGTGATCGCCAAGTTCTTGAATTTACCCGAGAACGAGGTTTACACCGAATACTTTGGCCTGAATCATTTGGGTTGGACACGGGCAATTAAAGTTCATGGAAAAGATCTATTGCCTGAACTCATGGCCAGCATAGATCATTTGCCCATCAAAGATTTGCTGCCATTTACGACTTCATTGTTGAAATCTTTACAGATGATCCCCAATGAGTATCTGTATTACTATTACTATTCTAAAAGCGCGGTCAACAATATCTTGCGCAATGAACAAACCCGAGGGGAAGAGATACTGGCAGCCAATACTCGCTTTTATGCCGATTTAGCTGAGCTTTCTGAACCCGAAGCAATCAAAGAGCGTTATACCAGTTACCTGGAACAGCGCCGTTTGCATTATATGCAAAATGAGACCGGAAAGTCTATGGTGGATGCTAATGAGCCGATCACCCTGGAACTTCAGGGCGGCTATGCTGACGTGGCACTGCGTTTGATCCGTTCCATTGAAAAGGGAGAAAAGCAGATCCATATTGTAAACACCTTAAACCAGGGAGCCATACACGGTTTGCCCGACGATTGTGTGGTAGAAGTTCCGTGTGTGGTTGGAAAAGATATGGTTCAACCTGTGGCTATTGGGGATATTCCGCTGGATTGTCTGGGCTTGTTGGCGCGGGTCAAAGCCTATGAGCAGCTTACCATTGCTGCTGCGGTGGAGGGGTCAACAGAAAAGGCAATTCAAGCGCTGACCATCCATCCATTGGTGGCGGATGAAAAACTGGCAGCGACGCTGGTAACAAATTTCAAGAAAGAATTCGGAGAAGAATTTTTGGCTGGTGTGAAATAGTATGGATTTCGATGCCATCGTTCTGGGAGATTACTGCCTCGATTTGATCTTCACCGGTCTGGATTCTATGCCAATCAAGGGCGCGGAAATCGAATCGAAGGCACTGGCCATGGAGCCGGGTGGGGCCTGTAACACTTCGCTGGCTTTGCACCGTCTGGGGGTGAAAACTGCCTGGGCGGTCGAATTTGGCACCGATGATTTTAGTAAGTTCATCCTGCAGCGTTTGCGTGCGGAGGACTTTCCAGAAGATCTCTTTGTGTTCCATGACAAGTGGATGCGGAAGATCACTGTATCGCTTTCTTACGCTGATGATCGCGCTTTCGTTGCTTATTATGATCAGGGAGATATGGTCAAAACGGCCATTCAAGGTATGACCAAAGCGCAGGCGAAACTGGTTATTGTCCCATCGTTCATTTACGGGGCTGCATTAACAGCAGGGTCATTGCTCGCCAAGAGTAAAAAAATGCAGCTTTTTATGGATGGAAATTGTTCTGCCGACATCAGCTTGAGTACTCCGCACGTGAAGTCGGCGCTG
The DNA here is from genome assembly GCA_012797695.1 of Anaerolineaceae bacterium. Taxonomy (GTDB): domain Bacteria; phylum Chloroflexota; class Anaerolineae; order Anaerolineales; family Anaerolineaceae; genus UBA6107. The sequence continues at coordinate 15,775 of JAAZOQ010000035.1, forward strand.
CGGGCAGTTCGTTTCTTTGCTCCCAATCGCAGAGAGGCAACCACTTTGACTCGCAACGAGGATATCGAGAAAACGGTGATGCAGCTTGGAGAATACTGCCAGACGGTGATCGTCAAAGATGGTGCAAATGGAGCTTGGTGCTGTGACGAGGGGAAGTTTTACCACGATTCGGCTTATCCGGTCACTGTGGTAGATACTACAGGTGCAGGGGATTGTTTCAATGC
>JAAZOQ010000273.1 GCA_012797695.1 Anaerolineaceae bacterium
AAAATTGAACAAGATGTGCTACTAGAAACCCCGGAAGAAGTGCGCTCTGAACAAAGTGATGAAGACCTTGAAAATGAGAATGGGGATTCTACTGAGGAAACATTACAAAAATCATATTCTCAACTAAGACCAACTGAAATCCGGGATTTTGCCAATAGTCTGAAGGATTCCGGTGTTCACTGGTTCAATTCATTCTTTCCTGATCTTGCAACAGGTATGTCCATCGAGGAGCGGCAATGGATTGATCGCCTCAATCGGATTGGTATTGGTTATTTTAGACCGCTGGTTATGGCAATTCTAAAAAATGTTAAAGGTGAGAAAGATCGCATTAGTCTCTTTAAAAAGATTGAACGATTTATTTTTATTAACTTCCGTATGAATTTTGTAATGTCCAATTATGGCAGTAGTGAATTCTATAATGCAGCTCGAGCGTTGGACCGAGGAGAGATAAAAACTGAGAGGATAATTGCTCAATTAGAGGAAAGGCTTTCCTACACATTCCACCCTGACCGTACATTTCGAAGCAATGATTTCTACAACAATCTTTATAAGAAATTCAAAAGTGGATCGGGTTATTACGGCTGGTCTGGCCTAAGGTATTTCCTCTATGAATATGAATCAAGTTTGTTATCTGAGAGCCGGCAAAAGAAGGTCGATTGGAATGATCTTCTAAAATCAGAAAAAGACAAAATTTCCATTGAGCACATTTATCCTCAAACAGAAACTGCCGATTGGGCAACTTTGTTTACCGATATTACGAAAGAACATCGCAAGTATTATGGCGCTACGTTGGGCAATCTTCTTTTACTCTCAATGTCAATTAATTCTTCGCTTCAAAATGATAGTTTTACTGAAAAAAAGTATGCCAAATATGATACATCAGGAAAGAAGATTCGAAATGGTTATTCCGATGGTTCTCACTCGGAGATCGAAGTATCTCAAAACAATATATGGGGACCTGAGCAAATCAAAACAAGAGGGATTGCGCTTCTCAAGTTCATGGAAGATCGATGGGGTTTAAAATTCAAAGATGAAGAGCGTGAAAAATTGCTCTTCTTGAACTTTGAAGATTTAAACGGAAAATCTGGCAATCAATAACTAACTCACCCATCATCGGTTAAAATAGTTGCTAAACCACAACCTTAACCTCTCCGCTGCGGACCGAGTCGGATGTACGGGTATAAATTCCGACCGGTAATGAAGTAAGATTGATGATATTGGTAAACCGCTCTCCATTGTGGAGAGCGGTTTTTTGTTGCATTGGAGCAAGGCCGTAGCTATAATGAATGAGTTGGGGGAATGAAAAGTTGGATTAAATAACTCCCCCCGATTGCAAAGACCAGATCAGTGCGTTCAAAAGCGAATGTACTACAAACAGCCTTGTTCATTAGTCTATTGATAGGAGACGATTATGCCGGGCAATAAAGGATTCAAGTACGTATACTCACTGGGTCATATAAGCGATGTTCTACAGAAGATTCAGAATACTGGAAGACCCGACAAGCTCACTTTCTCCTATATGCGGGACTCGTGGCTGCTCAAGAACGCACAATACTCGGCAGTGCTTGATCTCTTAACCGATATGGGATTCATTGACAGCACAGGTACTCCAACATCGGTTTACGCAGCTTACCAGAATCCATCTTTGTCCAAAGCCGTCCTTGCACAAGGGATAAAAAACGCATACCCAACTCTATTCAAGGCTTATCCAAACGCCAACAATCTTGATAAAGAATCATTAGAGGGCTACATCAAGCAGCAAACTGGTGCAGACCAATCAGTGCTAGACAAAACAGTCCGTACTTTCATAAAATTGTGTAGCCTAGCTGATTTCTCAGGTGGTGCTCCGTCCGACTCTGAAGTTCCTGTGCCATCGGCAGAGAAACCAAGCTCTGCAAGAGAAACCTTAATTCCCATATCAATGAATATTCAGATAATTATCCCAAGCGACGCTACTGATGAGCAGTATGACAGGATTTTCTCAAGCATAAAGAGATTCCTAACCAAGTAGTTGCAATATGCCAAAGAATCCTGAAGTTTACGCCATTAGACAGAGACTATCTGAGCTCCGAGGCGTTCAGCAAATGACCTCGACGGGATTGCCTCAACCTGCGATTAGTGTAATCCAAAAAGGTTCATTACCCACTAAAATTTCATTCGTTGATCCGTCTAGATTAGCTGAACTCCGAGTTATTAAGTCGACTCAATACGACCTGTCTAAGCTTATAAGATATTGTGAAGAGCTTGATTTCAGTTTTGAGAATGAATGTTTCCTTGCTGTACCAATGCTGGGTAGAGCCATACTGGATCATGTGCCGCCGATATTCGGTTGTAGAACATTTTCCGAAGTCGCGAATAATTACTCGGCCGGGACAAAATCGTTCAAGCAGTCCATAGAACACTTAGAGAACTCATTAAGGAAAATCGCTGACGCGCACCTGCATGTTCAGATTCGGAAAAGCGAAGTACTTCCAAATAAAACCCAAGTCAACTTCTCTTCAGATTTGGATGTCTTACTAGCTGAGGTCGTAAGGTTACTAAAGTGACAATTTATCAAATAGCACTGCCCAACACGGCTCTACTGGACGAGTCTACCACCCCGCCAAAAACTGCAGTTGTAGGGTGGGTTCGCTTTTGAACCCACCGTTTTTCACGAGGAATCTTCGAACTAAATCTGGTGCATTCAAAAAACGAATGCACCCTACAAAATCGGAAAGCCCATTTGTCAAGGATTGCCGAAGTAACTGTTGTACAAGAACAATCGTTGCTTCGCGGAACGCATCGGATGCACGGGTATAAATTCAGACCCGTTGAAGTAGATTCGTTGAAGGCAATTCAACCGCTCTCCTATTAGAGGGCGGTTTTTTGTTGCGTTGGATGATAGGGATGCGGAGAAATTCTTGGTTCTTGCCGCGAATTGGCCAGTTGTAAACATTGTAAGAAAATAGTTTCGATTCATTCATCAAGTGCACGGTACGTTGTCCAACCTGCGGGCGCAAAGTGCAACTCATCACTTTTGATAAAAATGGGATTTATGGTTCAAATTCCGTTATGATTAATTGTCCACAATGCCAAAATCCCACATTGCTTTTGGAAGAATGTGGGTTATGGGATTAGCGGGTAGGGTGGGTTCACCTTTGAACCCACCATTTTTCACGAGGAATCGCCGGGCTAAATCTGGTGCATCCAAAAAACGAATGCACCCTACAAAACAACTTATTGAATCAATAAGTCCACCCTGATTATGTTAAAATGAAAATATGAAAGCAGGCAATGCAATTAAGCCTATCGCAACGATGGTGGGGATTCAGTCGTTACGAAAGGCAGCATAAACACCAGGTTAAAACCGGACGCGTTACTATTGCCGGTCATCTAAATGATGAATAGGCGCTAAGATGACCATTTAGAATTTTATACAGATGGCTGGATAAAACATAGTAGGGTGGAAACCTTGCAAAATAAGGTGTAAAAACATGAAATTTTATCAAGAAGTCACAAACCAAAGTGAAATGGACGGTTTGATAAATTCTATTGGCAACTTCCATGATAGCATGACAAAAGAAATTCATATCATCAATCGTGGCGCGGTTCTTCACGACAGCAAAATGCTGATGAGTCACCAATTTGACGCACAGGTCCTTATTCAATCACAATGGAAACCTTTTGCAGTAGAAATGTTGTTTATTGACGTATTAGAATTATCCATCCAAGGTGCTGGCGAGTATTTTGGAGCAACCGGGTTGGTAAGACAAGAATCAGCATCAGCTCACAGTGAAATCAGAAAAATTGAGATGAAATTTGATTCCTCATTCAAAATTTCATCTGGGCAATTGTTCTATCGGGTTCAGTCAGAGTATCTGGGTATGAAAGCACGTTTCACTTCGGAAGTTCCGTCTCCTAAAGCAATTCCTGCAAAGATGCTTGATGATAATTGGCGTCAGTGTTCATCTTGTAGTGACGCTTGGGAAGCAAATCCGAATGATGTCTATTCAATATGTCCAAAGTGTTTGTCGATTACAGAATTGGATTCTTAAGGTCAAAAGCCACTCAACAATACGTGCACTGGACAAGTGCTGGCGCGGCTTAACCTTTCGGGGATTCAACCCTAAACAGCGGATTCGGCATCTGGCAGCGGGTTGGGTGGGTTCGCCTTTGAACCCACCGTTTTCCGCGAAGAATCGCCGGACCAAATCTGGTGCATTCAAAAAACGAATGCACCCTACAAAACCGGAAAGCTCATTTGTCAAAGATTGGCTAAAACGGCTGCTGCAAGAGAATAATTGTTGTCCCGCGGAGTGAATCGGCTATACGGCTACAAGTTCCGACTGATGAAGAAGTAAGCCATTTGCTTTTCATTGCCGCTCTCCAATTGGAGGGCGGTTTTGTTGTTTTTCCACCCAAAAATTCGTATAATTTATTGCAAGAGTAATAAATATCGTTCTGAAAACAATATATGGCCTCTTTTTGGATTTGGTAATCAGATATTACCGGGAATTTCAATTACCATGATGGCACGGAAAAGGAGAGGGAAATATCATGAAAAAAATTTCTGAGGGTAACGACAAATCCGTTCCCAAAGCGCACCACGCGAACAAGTATGCAGCCATTTTCCTCCTCATCATGATTCTGACATTTTCAATTGCCTGTTCACTATTTAATAGCGAAAAGGATGAAAGCTCTTTTCAACAAGAGATAATTGGCATGCTTGCAACCAAGGATGACTCGGAACCTGTAACGACAGAAGTGCCTGATTCCCCACAAGAGCCGATATCCCAGCCCGAAAAATCTCAAGATCCAGAAACGCTGCCTGGTGTTTCAGGTCCAAGTGGATATACGGTTGCGCAGAAAATTTTAGCTGCACCTGTCAGGAAGTAAGCGGTATCGTCACTCAAGAATTACGCGTTACTGACCAGCAGCTTGAAATTGTTGAGGCAGATGGAAGCACGATTGCTTACGAGAAAATTGGCGCGAATACCTACAAAAGATCGATAATGGGGTATTACATTCTGATCGATGGCGACCAAAGAACAAAAGTGGACCGCGAAGATTCAGTAGTGATCACTCTTACTGATCATGGCTATACTATATCGCAATATCAAGGGACCGACACTTCACCCTGCTGTATTCACACCTTCACAATGGTAGACTAGCGGGTAGGGTGGGTTCGCCTTTGAACCCACCGTTTTTCACGAGGAATCTCCGGGCTAAATCGGGTGCATCCAAAAAACGAATGCACCCTACAAAATCGGAAAGCCCATTTGTCAAAGATTGGCTAAACAACTATAGCAAGAGAACAATCTTTGCCCTGCAGAGCGAGTCAGATGTAAGGCTACAAGTATCAACCGGTGATCAAGTAAACAATTTGATTTTTTGAACCAACCTCCATTTTTATCTCTTACGATAAAATAGACTCATGGAAAATACGATTGACCGATCCGTGACCCGTTGTGAGTGGAATCTGAACGATGCCCTCCTTACCCGCTATCATGACGAAGAGTGGGGAGAACCGCTGCATGACGACCAAAAGTTGTTTGAATTCCTGGCATTGGACGGAATGCAGGCCGGGCTGAGCTGGAATACGATCTTGCGCAAACGGGAAAATTTCCGCCAGGCGTTTGACAATTTTGATATCCAACGGGTGGCCGGATACAACGACAGTAAAATCCAGGAACTGCTCGCCAACCCGGGCATCGTTCGCAATAAAGCCAAAATCAACGCCATCATCCAGAACGCCAACCGAGTTCTGGAGATCCAGCGGGAGTTTGGTTCTCTTGACGCCTATTTGTGGAAATTCACCGGAGGAGGCACCATCCAGAATCGTTGGCAAACCCTATCTGAAATCCCAGCCACCAGCCCGATCTCCGATGCGATGAGCAAAGAATTGATCGCCCGCGGATTCAAGTTCTGTGGCAGCACGATCCTGTATGCATTCATGCAGGCTGCCGGCATGGTGAACGACCACATTGTTTCTTGTTATCGTTATCAAGAGTTGTGCAAAAGATAATTAACGAGCCTGAAGATCGAAGAATGATTGCACTGATCTGTCGCCTTCCAGTTGGAAGGCGATTTTTTTACTCTCCTCTCTTACGAGGGCAGACGAAGCAAAACGAATTCTCTTCTCAAGAAATTTTTCTTTGCGCAATTAGTTATTATGTTCTATAATCTATGGTGATACGGCTGCCAGAATTACTCTAGATGGGGCATCCCAGGTGGCTTCGGTGACCCCAGCGCACCTGAGATAACCAGACGTCAGCTACCAACGCTAACTTTTCATTCATGAGGAGAAAAAAATGGATTTAGGTGTGACTTTGTACGTAAAGAACAGCGCGGAGGCAGTCGATTTCTACATAGACGCCTTTGGGATGACGTTGGGCTACAATGTCCAAAACAGCGATGGCTCTTTTCTGCATGCGGAACTGCAAAAAGAAGGGAGAACGATCTTTGCGGTCAGCGAAAACGGGGAGGAGGGCATGGGCAAATTGATGCTGGCGGCCAGGCAGCCGATCACGAGCTGCGGCGTCAACCTCGACAATGACGAGGAACTGCGGCATGCGTATGATCTTCTCTGCACCGGCGGGCATGTGCTGCGGGAGCTGGGTCCGCTGCCGTGGAGCCCGTGTTCCGCGGATGTCGTTGACCAGTACGGGGTTTGCTGGTACCTGTTTGTATCGCAGCACCGCCCTGATTAAGGCACGTGAAGCCCGGATGGGGGCAAGTCCTTGCCACTCCAAATTGGAGAGGCGAGTTTAATTGCATTGAAAGAGAAGAAAGCTATAATTTAATCAAATGGGGGAAGAGAAAAAGATTGAACGGTCCTCCCAATTTCAAAACCCAATAGGTGCGATCAAAGAACAATTCACAAAACTAGAGAGCCTTTCAACAGAGCATGTAAACCAAGTTTGATTGAAAACATTACAAAACCACAATCAAAACCTCATTGGAGCCTTTTATGCCAAAATATAGAGCTTTCACTTTTTTTCTTGTTGTCGCGTTTGTATTATCCGGTTGCACAGTAAATAAAAATGGAATTTCGCCAACACCAGTACCAGCTCAAGCCACCGTATCTCCCACGCCAGTGAGCCAGTATGACGATCCTGAACTTTCGCGCGCGGTCGCGCTTGGGTTGGGGGAATGGCGGGCAGAAAACGCTCAGGTGACATTGCCTGAATTTTTTAGTATGCTGGACCACACTGTAGAGTTAGCAGACCAGTCGAAACTCGCGGCTTGGAAACAAAGTTTCCCCAAAGCTCGTGCTATGTCGCGAGAAATGGATCGACTTGATGGGATGATCATGGTTTTCTACGCTGCCGAGATATTGGGAGAACCCTACTACAGCCCCAATACTGATTGGACGCAGTTAAACAATAAGATTGGAGAGGGGGTTTGGGGCCAAATCCATCCAGATGCAATATTGTTTCCTAATAAAGCATTATGCCAATAGCAAATTGAGACGTAATAAGACCGATAAAGCAGATGCCCAACTTATTGCAGAGTACTGCTTACGTGAAAAACCTGTCCTTTGGACCCCGCCACCAGCCAGTTTCAAAGATTTACAGGCACTCGTG
>JAAZOQ010000274.1 GCA_012797695.1 Anaerolineaceae bacterium
ATTGGCGCAAAGGTTGCAACAACGCTTGATTAATGCAATATAATTGTTGTATAGGGTAGAGGGAATCTTCCCTGTCCGCTTCAGGAGGAAAAAATGAAAAAATCGCTCGTTGTACTCATCACTTTTCTTTTGGTCATTCTGGTTGCCTCTGCCTGCAGCCTCTTACCGGGAAATCAGAGCAGCAATACCGAATTGACACCCAATATGACTTTGACCGCTTTATTCGACACCAGCAAGAACATTCCGGCCACGGTGACCCCAATCTATGTGGTGGTTACCAACACGCCAGGACCCGCTACTGCCGTGCCCACTGAAGCGCCCACCGCCATTCCCCCCACCGCCACCACGGCTCCGACCGCAACGACCGCCGTTTATCTGCCGCCGGCGCCAACCGCCGTGCCGGTCATGCAGCGTCCGGGCACTGTGATGCAGGCGGGTTACATTGCCTCCGTCACCCCCACCATCGACGGTTCGTGGGCAGAATGGAAAGATTACACCACGCTATACCCGGTGGCCTCGGTTGTTTATGGCAGGAGCAACTGGACCGGCTCAAGCGATCTTGAAGCCTCTTATGGTGCCGTATGGGATTACAACTACCTGTACGTCGGCGTCAAAGTCTATGATGACGTCTATGCCCAGAACGCAACCGGGGCAGACATCTACAAAGGTGACAGTATCGAAATTCTGGTGGATAAAAACCTGCAAGGCGATTACTACACCCAAGCCTTGAATTCCGATGATTACCAGTTGGGCATTTCCGCCGGGAATTCTGGCGCGGGCATTCCCGCCAGCGCTTACCTGTGGTTCCCCTCCGGGTCGAACGGTACCAAAAGCGACGTCACGATTGGCTTTACCACTGAGGCAGGCGGTATCTACCGCTATGAGGCACGCATCCCCTGGTCGGTCTTTGGCATCAACCCCACTGCCGGTATGCACCTGGGCTTCGTGGTCTCTGTCAGCGACAACGACAACACCAGCCAGAACGTGCAGCAGACCATGGTCTCCTCCGACCCGTACCGCTCTCTGGTCGACCCGACCACCTGGGGCGAGATCGTCCTGACCAAGTAAGTTCCTGATTTAGAACTGAAAAAGGCTGCCGCGGCAGCCTTTTTTGATTTTCAGAAGAGAATGGAAGTCAATTCTTTGCGGTACTGCAGGGTTTCACTGCCCTGCGGATCAAGCAGTTCAAGCAATGCCAGCGCCACCAGGCGAGCGCGATCCTTGCGGTAATGTTTTTCCTGCCGCAGGATATCGAGCAGACCATCCAGCCCAGCATAAAGATTGCCACTCATAACCAGACGAATGGCATTGGCAAAAGCTGCATCCAGATCATTTTCATGGAAAAGCATGCCTTTCTTGAAATCTTCCATTGCCTGGGTCAGGGGCTGCAACTGCTCTGCCTGGTTGTATTCTCGACACGCCGGGAAGATGTGCAAAAGCCGATTTGCCTCCAGCGAATTCCCGTGCAGCAAAGCGATCTTCATCAAGCCCAACAATGCGCCGGGATAATTTTCTTCCAGTGACAGGGCATCCGCATAGGCGGCCTCAGCCTGGTCCAGCTTCTGGACCGCCAGCAGGCTATCGCCCTTCTCGACCAGCAAATTAGCCGGGCTGGGAGGCAGTACCTGATTGATAAAATCGCGGATACGTTCTTCCGGCTGCATACCGGCAAAATCACCCACCACGTTGCCGCCGCTGAAAGCGATCACGGTGGGCAGAGTGCGCACCTTGCAGCGCAACGCCAGGTTCGGGTTGGAATCCACGTCCACCCGGGCCAGGCGAAATGAGCCGTTGCCCTCCTCAGCCAGACGATCGAGCAGAGGGGAAAGCTGCTTGCACGGACGGCACCAATCCGCCCAAAAATCGACAATCACCGGCGTATTTTGGGAATAGGCCACGACTTCAAATTCGAAATCTGCTTCATTGACAGAAATAATATTCTCAGACATCGCAGGGATCACTCCACATCAGGTCTCGCGAAATTACTCATCACCTTCATCACCGCCGTCCTGGGCGGGCGCGCTGGGCTGTTCCAGCCGCATCAGTTCACCGTGGACATCGATGACCACTTTGAACCCGGTCATTCCCAGATACAGACGAGCTTCCTCGGGAATACCGGTTTCGAGCAACTGATCGAAATGCTGATCCAGATTCTTTAGCTGGTTCTGAATGATGGCATGAGTAAACAGATCCTCCTGCCCTAGCATTTTTGCCGTCTGGTCAGCAATCAGTTCTTCATTACCAGTAATTTGGCCTTTCAGACTATCGATCACCTTCAAATCCACATCCCGTGAAGGAATGTGGCGCAGGAAACCAGAGTCATTCACCACGTAACAGGGTTCTTCTCCAATCGTCGCAGTGCTGACCGGCTGATCATTTTCATCAAACACCAACCCCTTAAATAAAGGTTCGCTGTTCATACTCTCTAACTCCTGCTACCATTATAAGACATAGTCTCTGTGATTTTTATCAGTTTTTTGTTAGAGGTGTGTTGGAAAGAAGGCAGGTCAACCCTTGGTGATCGTGACTGCCGTTCCCAGACGTTTGTAGAAAGTCTGTTCAGCAAAAGGCACGTTGGGCAGCGTCCAGCGGTAGACCCATTTAGCCGCCTCAGAAGGCAGATTGATACAGCCGTGGCTGCGCGGACGCCCAAAATCGTTGTGCCAGTAAGTGCCGTGGAAAGAAACCCCATCCTCATTGAAAAAGCTGACCCAGGGTACTCCGGGCAGATCATAGGTATTCGCGGCCGCCTTGCTGCCATTGACCATGTGGCGGGAAGGACGCTTGTAATCAGTCGTAAAA
>JAAZOQ010000036.1 GCA_012797695.1 Anaerolineaceae bacterium
AAGGGCACATGGCCAAAGAAGGCCTTGCGCGCCAGCCACAGAAGCACAGTACTGTCTTTGCCCATCGACCAGAGCATGCCCAAATTCTTGAAGTTTGCGTAAGCTTCACGCAAAATGTACACACTGCGATTTTCCAACTCCTCCAATTGATCCATTGTTATTCTCTTACCCTTGTGCCGTTAACAATATTTTGCGCCACCAACTGTGCCAGGATTTGCTGCACGCATTCAGCGACACTCATTTTTTCAGTATCGACTCTCATTTCAGGGGCCAATGGTTCCTCATAAGGGGAATACACCCCGGTAAAATCGCTGATCTCCCCCTTCAACGCCTTGCGGTAGAGCCCCTTGGAGTCACGCTGCATACATACTGGCAGCGGGCAAGAGACGTACACTTCCCAAAAGCTACCAGCCGGGAATAAAGCCCGCACTGAATCACGATCGGCGCGATACGGGCTAATGAAAGCTGTGATCACAATCAACCCCGCATCGACCATCAATTTGGCCACCTCACCAATGCGGCGAATATTCTCCTGGCGGTCTGCCGCAGAAAAGCCCAACCCCGCGTTCAACCCCGTGCGGACATTATCTCCATCCAGCAAGTAAGTATGGGCATGGTATTCCTCGACCAAAGCCGCTTCCAGAGCACTGGCCAGGGTACTCTTTCCGCTTCCCGAATAACCTGTTAGCCAGATCACCAGGGGAGCATGTCCATTCAATGCACTGCGCATTGCTTGGTTGACAAAATGATGATGCGGGAAAAGATTTTTCTCAGACATGGCTTCCTTAATAAACATTGATGGATTGTTATTTTACTAATTTTTTTGAGCAGAAAGGATGGAGAGATGTGAATTTTTTGTGGAGGTTTCGGTAAAAACGTTCTTATTTTCTTATAATGTTAAGTAATCTTGTTGTAATACCTGTTGCCTTGAGCAAGAAAAGGAAGGACTTATCGGTGGATCCAGCTATCTCTGCCAGTAAAGCAGTGCCATTGAAGAAAATTGCTAAATCGCTGCGGAATGAATTTTATTCCGCACCTTTGGTAAGAAGAAGAATTGAAAAAGTAAAGCGGACGTCTGGTCTCTTGCCTCCCTTTATGATTACCTCGAGCGGCAGTTCCGGGTCGCATCTGCTCGGAATTTTACTGGATTCCCATCCTCAAATCGCTGTTGGCCCGGAAGTTTACCTGCTGAACAAGCGTGAGATCTACGGAGATTACGCTGTCTTCCAGGAAAACCTGTCACAATGGTTATCGACTGGCCTGACCACCGCTGGCCCGGAGCAGGATAAACGTTTCGTCTTTGACACAGAAAAATATGGCTGGGACCGGCGCTTGCTTCCAATCCTGGCACAAAGGACTTCCTCGATCCGCGAATTTCTGGATGTCTTCTTTGGTTACTTCCTCCTTTTGCGCAAAAAGCAAATGTGGGGAGAAAAATTACCCGGCAACGTCAATTGCATCAGCGAATTCCTCGCTGCTTACCCTGAAGGCAAGATCATCCATCTAGTACGCGATGGGAGAGATGTTGCCGCTTCTTTTGCCAAACGCCATATTCCTTTAGCCAAAGCAGCCGAAATCTGGCTGTATGCCAACACCGTCGCTCTGCAATGGCAGGACGATCCGCGTTTTCTTCTGGTCCGGTATGAAGACCTGGTCAACATTCCAGATGAGACTTTGCAGACGATCCAGAAACATTTGGGCGTGCCATGTGAAGACCTGGTAACCCTGCGCGCTAAAAACGCCTACTGGCATCAGATCATCCGCTCCGAAAATGAGAACATCCATCAAAGCTGGCAGCACAACCCGCTGCTGTCACCCATCTCAGCTTCTGCGGTGGGCAGCTACCATAAGAAATTGACGGAAGGCGAAATGGCAGCATTTTGCCAGTTCTCCATCCACGACTCAGAATTCAGCTTTCCGCCCCACTGTGCTCAAACAGTTGGCAAACTGATGAAGGAGTTAGACTACCTGTAAACCCCAGCGCGGAGGCAGGTTATGAATCTTTCGAAACGAGGTGAATACGGGTTGAGGGCAATGATCCAGCTTGCCCACCCGACTGAAGAAGGAAATTTGCGCGTTATGCAGATCAACGAGATCGCCAACCTTGAGAAGATCCCGGTGAAATTTCTCGAGCAGATCCTGCTAACCCTCAAGAATTCAGGCCTGCTGCAAAGCAAGCGCGGCACCACCGGCAGATATTATCTGGCCAAGCCTGCCAACGATATCATGCTCGGCCAGATCGTGCGCATCCTGGATGGGCCACTGGCTCCCATTCACTGCGTAAGCCAGATGGCATATGAGCCGTGCGGCTGCCCCGACATGCAAAGCTGCGGCTTGAGGATGGTCATGAGCGACGTGCGCAACGCCATTGCCGACATTCTGGATTTCACATCACTGCAAGACGTGGTACTGCGGTCGCTGACCGCTCAAACAAAATAATTTTTAGGTCAATACTCTACCCATTCAATAGACGAAATCACATCAATTGGGTAGAGAGGTGAAAATATGAAAAACAAACTGATCAAATTGTTCTCATTCCTTCTCATTGCCATGTTGTTCTTGACCGGATGCGGTCAGACCAGCACTAAAACTGTCAGCACCTCCACCGACAGCAGCGATCTGCATGGAACCATCGCCATTTCTGGCGCGTTTGCTCTTTATCCCATGATGACCACCTGGGCGAGTGAATTTCAGAAGATTCACCCGGACGTGCAATTCGATATTTCGGCAGGCGGTGCCGGCAAAGGGATGACCGACACACTGGCCGGAGCCGTGGATATTGGCATGATCTAACGCACGATCACCAGCGACGAGGAATCCAAAGGGGCCTATTGGGTAGCCGTCACCAAGGATGCTGTTTTCCCGGTGATCAATACCCAGAACCCGGTCTATGCTCAGCTCATGGTCAAAGGGATCCCGGAAGAGACCTTCGTCAAGATCTTTATCACCGGCGAGATCACCACCTGGGGTGAAGTGGTAGGGGACCCCACAAACACCGACGCTATTCACGTCTATACCCGTTCGGATGCCTGCGGGGCCGGGGATATCTGGGCCAAATTCCTGGATAACCACGTGCAGGATGACATTCAGGGGATCGGCGTCAACGGTGACCCCGGCGTGCTGGATGCTGTCGCCAAAGATCCTCTGGGCATCGGCTATAACAACCTGGGCTACGTCTTCGATCTTACCAGCGGTGCCATTGTTTCGAGCATCCAGCCCGTACCTATCGATGTCAATGCTGACGGCAGCGCCAGCGATAACGAGACCGTCGACTCTCTGAAGAAAGCTGTCGATCTCATCTCCACCGATCAATACCCGGCTCCCCCGGCCCGTCTGGAATACCTGGCCACCAAAGGCAAACCCAGCGGACTCGTGCAGGCTTTCATCGAATGGATCCTGACTGATGGGCAACAATATGTCAGCACGGCCGGTTACGTTCAATTGACACAAGACCAACTTAACACTTCTCTGGCCAAGATTCAATGAAAGCCAGTGCTTCGCCTCCTGAACCCTCCCCAGGCGCCGACACAGAACAGCATTTTACTCTGCCGGTCCCTTCCGTGCGTCTGGGAAAAGAAAAGCGGGTCAGGCGCATCTTTTTCGTCATTACGCTGATCCCGATCTTGCTGCTGACCGGGATCACCGTCCTTCTGGCCGTACGCTTCTGGCCCATCCTGTCGCAATATTCTCTGGGAGAACTGCTAACCGGCATCGTCTGGAAGCCGCAAAACGGGCAGTTCGGTTTTTTGCCCTTCATTGCCGGCACCTTCTGGGTTACCCTGCTCAGTGTGCTTCTGGCCGTGATCCCCTGCCTGCTATCAGCAATCTATCTGGCAGAATACGCCCATCAGGCCACACGCGCCATCGCCAAACCTGTGCTTGACCTGCTGGCCGCCATCCCCTCAGTCATCTACGGTGTATGGGGATTGCTGGTCATCGTCCCTTTCATCCAGAACCAGGTCGCTCCCTTTTTCAACCGCCATTTCAGCGGGATCCCCTTCTTCAACAGCAGCAACCCTACCGGGTACAGTGTTCTGGCAGGCGGCATTGTGCTGGCGGTCATGATCACTCCTTTCATTATCTCGATCACCTACGAAGTCTTGAGCATCGTACCCAAAGGGGCCCGTGAAGCCTCCCTCGCGCTCGGGGCCACCCGCTGGCATACCCTCTGGCACGTGGTGCTGCCGCAGGTCGTGCCTGGCATCGTCGCTGGGATCGTGCTGGGCGCTTCGCGCGCCCTGGGTGAAACCATGGCCGTGCTGATGGTGGTTGGCAACGTTGCCAAAGTGCCCACCTCCCTTTTCGACGCGGCTTACCCCCTGCCTGCCCTGATCGCCAACAATTACGGTGAGATGATGTCAGTACCGCTGTACGACGCTGCCCTGATGGGAGCTTCCCTCTTATTGCTGCTCATTGTTTTGCTCTTTAATCTGCTGTCCACTCTCGTTCTCAATCGCTTTCTCAAGAGGCCTATTCAGTCATGAAGAAAAAATGGAACCGCCAACACATAATTGAAGCGATCGCCAAGTTCTTCATGCTGGTCTCGCTGCTGCTGGTCGCCGGCAGCCTGGGGTTCATCCTCTGGGCAGTGCTCGCCAAGGGCCTGCCGGCCCTCTCTTGGGAGATGATCAGCCAGGCACCACAAGGAGGGTGCTTTCTGGGGAAGGGCGGCGGCATCCTGAACGCCATTCTGGGATCGCTGTACCTCGCCCTGGGCGGAACCCTGCTGGCTGTCATTGTCAGTCTGCCTATCGCGCTGTACCTGCGGGCTTACATGAGCCGCTCGCGCTGGGGCAGTCAGGTACGGCTGGCGCTGGACGTGCTCTGGGGCGTGCCTTCCATTGTTTACGGCGTCTTCGGCTTTACCCTTATGCTGGCTCTGGGCATCCGCGCTTCGCTGCTGGGAGGCATCATCGTGCTGGCGCTGCTTGAGATGCCCATCATGGTACGCGCCATGGATGAGGTCATCCGGCTCATGCCTGCCGATCTCGAACAGGCCGCCCTGGCCATCGGCTGCACCCGTCTGGAAGTAGCCACCCACATCGTCATCCGGCAGATGCTGCCCTGCATCGTCTCAGCCATTTTGCTGGCCTTTGGGCGCGGCATCGGCGATGCCGCCTCCGTGCTCTTTACCGCTGGCTACACCGACCGCCTGCCCACTTCTCTGCTCAACCCGGTCGCCTCACTGCCGCTGGCCATTTTCTACCAGCTCAGCACCCCCTCCGTGGATGTGCAGCAGCGCGCCTACGCCTCGGCGCTGGTGCTTACCTTTATCGTGCTCGCGATCAGCCTGGGTTCACGCTGGCTGGCAGCCCGTTTCAGCAAATACATCGTGAAATAAAGTCTTCCTGCTCCCGGCAGGGTTTTGGAGAATTATGAAAGAATCTGAAAACACTCCCCACATCCAGGTGAAAGATCTCAACGTGTATTATGGAAAAGCACACGCACTAAAAGACATTTCCCTGCAAATCCCGCGCCACCAGATCACCGTCATCATGGGGCCATCTGGCTGCGGCAAAACCACCCTGCTGAAGAGTTTCAACCGTTTTCTCGAGCTGGACGAAAATACCCACATCAGCGGCCAGGTACGGGTAGACGATCAGGATATCTACGCGCATGACGTGGACGTTACCGAGGTACGCAAGACCGTCGGCCTGCTGGCCCAGCGGCCCTACCCGCTGCCCATGTCGATCTACGAAAACGTGGCCCACGGGCTGCGCATCCACCGCATGAAAAAGACCCGTAAAGAATATGACGAGACGGTACGGCACTACCTCGAAGTGGCCGGCCTGTGGAACGAGGTAAAAAACCGTCTGCACGAGCCCGCCGCCGGGCTTTCCATTGGCCAGCAGCAGCGTCTGTGTCTGGCCCGAGGGCTCGCCATCAACCCCGAGATCATCCTCGGCGACGAACCCACTTCAGCCCTTGACCCCATTTCATCCCAGCACATCGAAAAGATCCTGCTCGGCCTCAAGGATGAGTACACCATCGTCATTGTTACCCACATTCTGCGCCAGGCCAAACGTCTGGCCGATCATGTGATCTTCATGTACATGGGCGAAATGGTCGAAGCTGGCCCCGCACAGCAGGTCTTCAACTCCCCCCGCGAAGAGCGCACCCGGGAGTATCTGGCCGGTGTATTCTAGCCGCTGCCCAAGAGCATGGTTTCGATAACTGCGGGAACCCCCAAAAAAACGTGGTGGACCAACAGGAGCGAATCCGTTCAGCACTGAAAAGGAATCATCGTCGAGGGGAAGAAGAAGCCGGCCATGCTGACGGATATTGTTTGTTCAGGTCTTTCAAGTGAAACTTGAGCCCTCAATCCCCCAAAATCACTGTTGGGCAGGTAAAGTAAAGCGCAAAACAGAACTGTTGGCAGAATCCATCACCCACAAATGGCCAAAACCATCCACCGCCACGCCCACGGGATAGCCAAACCCATCGATTCCGCTGGAATACTGTCCGAAGACACGGATGATCTGCCCATCACCAGAAAACTCAAGGATACGAAAGCCGGCCGGGTCAGAAACAAAAACGTTGCTCTGGTTGTCTACAGCCAGAAATGGCTTATCCTCTGCCGATTCGTTCCCCCAGGCATCTACATCCCAGGCATGGGAGAAGGCAAAGACAGTTCCGCTGGCATCCGGTGAAAACACCTGAATCCGTTTATTCCAGGTATCCGCCACATACACTGCCCCGTTTCTGTCCACAGCAATTCCCACCGGTTCATCGAATTGGCCAGCTTCCATGCCAGAGGAACCGAACTCAGTGATGAAATTGCCATTGCTGTCAAAAACCACTACCCGCTTATTGCCAGTATCGGTAACGTAAACATTCCCTTTGAGGTCGACAGCCACGCCACGCGGACCCCAGAACGCGTCTGGGGAATCACCCTGCCCGGCGGCTCCCCACATGGTGAGGAAAGTCCCGTCTGCAGTGAACTTTTGAATCCGGTAATTCCAGGTATCTGCCACGTACACAGACCCATCCGGGGCAACAGCAATCCCCCAGGGTTCTTTGAATGTTCCGCCAGGGGCAGCAGCATCCGCCTCCCCATTGCTTAAAGTGCCCCAGGAATTGATCCATTGACCCGCTGCTGAAAAATGTTCAACGCGGTTGTTACTGGAATCAGCAACGTAAATCGAACCATCAGCAGCCTGTGCAATTCCATGAGCACCCATCATTTGCCCTGCCGCTGAACCTGCCTGACCAAAGAATGTGTCAGGAATCAGTGATTCATAGTAATTCGCGTATGGATCAGCCTGCCCCACCGAACTTGGGGCGGGCACCATTCCATAATTCCAAATCTGACTGACCATGTCTTTCTCGATGAAAAAGTGCAGCCCGGCGGAAGGCTGCCAGGTTTCCAAAGTCAGGTTGGAATTGTTGGTCAAATCAGCATAAAGTGTGTAATCTTTGTTCAGCCAGATATCGAAAAGCGCTCTTAGCATCTGTGGGTTGGTCACCGTATCTTTGATGCGTGCATAATTCAAGTTGGTGTAGTCCATCATTGGCCACCACAAACGTTTGTAATCGAACTGATTGTAATTCTCTCCCAAGATAGATTGTACTTTCGCCAAATTGGTGTCATCGCTGATGACCAGCGGATAATTCAGGAGGTCCCTGGTAAGGTCATTTGAGTAGTACGCCTTATTGGGGTAATCCCTGAAATACCACCAGTAGGGATAAAGAGCATCCCCAATGTAGGCCACCTTGATGTTTTTTCCACCGGCCACCCGCTCCGAGATCTCCTGCACCTGATTGGCGATTTCTTTGGCACCGGCGGTACCATGTGCATAAACGAGAAACTCTTTAGCGTTATCAAAATTAATAAAGCTGGCCTGGTAAGCTGTGCGCGCAGTTAAGACGATTAAAATGGAGAAAATACCGATTAGTCCCAACCGGGCCAGATCTTTTCCCTTCCAACCTTTCAACAACACAATAATTCCCCCGCCACTTAAGCAACAGGCAATGAATGAAAACAGAAAAGTGCTGGTCGCCTGCAACTGATCCAGGTTATTCCCGGCAAAGGGTTTGGAAGGCCCGAGCAAATTTCCAGACATCACACAGAAGCTAACCAGAAAGACAGGGACCAAAAAGACAGCCAATAAACCTTTTTTATTCGCCAACTTCTTCCAGGCAAACGTTTCGACTAAATAACCCACTCCCCACCCGGCAGCCAGTAAAACGGGCATGACGATGTATACCACCAGCCAGGGCATTTTTTCGCCTGCAATGTTATAGGCAATCAGGCTCACGACTGACCAGTAAACGAGCAAAGCCAGCACAGGCAACCGTTGGGGAGTGTCTTCCACTACTTCTTCAGGCCCTTCTGCCGGTGGAATATCGGCGGATGGTTCCTGCCCTTCAGCATCCATGGTAATCACAGCGGGCAGTTCATCAAATTTTGTCGGAGGTTCAACGGTAGATTGTCTCGCTGGCGAAACATCCGGCACCGTGGTAAATAAACGGTGTTTGACCCCGTATATCACTGCCAGAACCAGGCCCAAGCCGCCCAGATATTCATACATCGGGATTTGCAGAAAAGCATAATAATACCAGGGCTGTGTACCGCGCGCGAATGACTGCTGCGAAAGCCAATACCCCAGTGACCCTACAATGCCTGTAAAGAAACCCTCTCCATTCGTAAAGAAGGTCGTGTAGAATACAGTGAAGATCGCCAAGAAAAACCCCGCGCTTTTCAGCCAGACAGATGGATTCCAGGCCAGACCAATAAGCGTCGCGATCAGCAAGAGAGTCACCAGGACGAGCGAAGTATGAATCAAGCCCAGTCGGGTATAATCAAGCGGGTCCCAGCCCAGCAGCTTCACCGGGAAAGCAGTCAGAAGGGGCAGTACCAGAGTCAGCGTCAAAATCAAAAGATCGAAAGAGCGAACCGTTTTAACGATTCCCGCGCCCAACCCTCTGAACAGGGTAACCAATGCCGAGAGCAAAGCGAGGGCGGCCAGCCCCAGGCTCACCAAGAGCACAGCATGGTAAACCGGCTCCAGACTTTGCCAGTAAGCATTCGTAAAAGGCTGAGTCGTCGAAACTGATTTCGCTTCCAGTGCCGCGGCACCGATCGCCATCCCCACCAGCAAGAACAAAGCAATCACCGAAAATGAAAATAACTTTTGGATGATCAGATTTTTCCAGTGCTTCTGTGCCACGTCTTTCAAGAAAATGATGCCCAAAAATAACAGCAAAATGGCTGTGTAGATGAAGGCGGTCTCTTCAGTACAAAACTGGAGTGCCAATAATGCGCTCAATAAAAATAGTGTGCTGGGACTGCCCTTTTCGAGATAACGGAGTACGGCATAGAAAATGACCACCCCGAAAAACGCCATCATGGCCTCATCGCGAAAATAACGGCCATAAAAAAGCATATAGGGGGAAATCGTATAGAAAAGGCCAGCCAGCAAAGCGGCAACACGCCCCAAATAACGTTTGAAAGCCAGCAGAATGAACGCAACCGTCACCACGCTAAAAACGGCAACCGGAATTCGAGAAGTAGTATCGTTATCACCGAAAAGGAAATAAGCCGCCGCGACGAGATGAAATTTCAAAGGTCCGTGAGTGACCGGGTTATATTGATATCCCTTCCCCTCATAGAATTCGTAAGAAGGCACAACGTGATTAATCTCATCGTGGCTCATATCCCGCTGCCCAAGATCATAGAAACGACTGATCACGGCCACCAGGAGGATGCAGACAATGATGAAGTGCTCAATGGTAAATTTTGGGAAAAAAGCGAAGGCCGGCTTTTCCAACCAGGTGTCGGTATTTTCCGTCACAGGAAAACTTTCCATAAGAGTTCGTCCCCTCACGTTTCTCTGAAACACGTAATGGTTAATTGAAAAGAGAAGATGGGGCCAAGCCAGTTAACTTCCTCACCACCGATAATAATTCTACCTGATTTTTTCAGCACACGCTTCCACGAGGGAAGCGACAGGCGACAACCGCCGATCCGGTGCGAAAGAAACGATCAAACTATCCATCTATGCTGCCTGGATCAACTGATCCTTTTTCGACCGGAGCAGCGTTTTTTTATCGTCGATCTCACGCTGAAGCGTTTTGCGCTTGCCAAAATTGCTTAGCCAAGTCAAAATCGAGATGACCAGCAAAAAAATCCAGAGGGGCCAAAATCCAGCTAAAAACAAAAATCCGATCAGGCCGATGCCAAAAACAATTTCGGCGGCGATATAACGTCCGTTGACTTTTGTGTACCTGGCCTGGATCTGCTCGATATCTCCCTCAAGGTGATTAATCTCGAGCTGCAAAGATTTAATCTGATCGCCCTTTTTTCCCTCCATTGATAAAATAATTTCAATCCACGCTCCCACGGGGGGAGCGACGTGGTGGTTCCGTTTGATTCTCCGGGTGTTTCTATAATTTCAATCCACGCTCCCACGAGGGAGCGACAAAAGCAGTCGCCCAGGGAGTCACCGGGGCATTCGCACCCCCACCGTCTACTCCCCGCCAGATCTGGGGGCGTGGGGTGGATAGACCGGTGTCAGCGTTTCATTTCTCTCTGCCACAGCGTCGCCAGCACGGATTGCAGACGTTCGCCCAAAGCGGCGCCGCGGGCGGTGGTAACGTCATCTGCGTTGTCGAAGACGACATAAGGCACGCGCTGCCCTTGAATGGACAGGTACGCCGGGTCAGCGGCACTGACCTCGGGCCAATCGATGTCTTTGTAGAGGCGTTCCAGCTTGGCATCGGGCAGGCCGTGCTCCAGGATGCTGTCGGGGCGGCTGGGGTTGAAGCGACGGCGGTTCTTGCGCAGCGATTC
>JAAZOQ010000275.1 GCA_012797695.1 Anaerolineaceae bacterium
ACCTGCACAGGTATTGTAGCATAAACCCCAATACAGTCCAAAACTCGCTGTCGTAGCTCCAGCCCCGGGGAATAATCCACCAGCCCTTTTCGGTCTCCCAGCTTTGAATAGCCAAAATTTGCTTAATGATTTAAATCGCATATAATCAAATCATTAAGAACAGGAGCCTCTACTTTGGATAATCGTCAAACTTCCCTTCAATTTGCCTCAGAAAATCAAAGTTATTTCTTAAACGGGTTGGACCAATTTGTAAGCATTCCCTCTATTTCAACCGACCCGGAACATGCAAAAGATATTCAAAAAGCTGCACAAATGCTGGCGGATAAACTCACCAGTCTCGGGATCGAAAAGGTCACTCTTCATCCCACGAAATTGCATCCCATCGTCACTGGTGAATATTTGCACGCCGGCACTTCTCAACCCACCGTGCTGATCTACGGACATTATGACGTGCAGCCAGTGGACCCGATCGAGCTCTGGGATCGCGATCCTTTTTCTCCAGCCACTCAGGGCGAAAATCATTTTGCCCGCGGCGTTTCAGATATGAAGGGCCAGGTCTGGGCAACACTCAGTGCCATTGAAGCCATCATGAAAACAGGGGACTTCCCCGTCAATCTCAAATTCGTCTTTGAAGGCGAAGAAGAAATCGGTTCGCTGCATTTTGCTGAATTTGTTCAGGCGCATAAGGACCTGCTTAAAGCCGATGTCTGCTTCAACCCTGATGCCGGCATGATCAATGCGCAAACGCCCTCGATTATTTTCGGATTACGCGGTCTGGCATACTTCGAACTGCGTGTTTACGGACCGGCGCATGATCTGCACTCCGGCTCTTTTGGAGGTATCGTTCACAACCCCGCTCAAGTGCTGGCTGATTGCATTTCTGGAATGCACGATGCCAAAGGGCGGATCACCTTACCCGGTTTTTACGACAGCGTTTTACCCCTATCGGATAAAGAACGGGCTGAACTGGCCAGGTTGAATATTACCGATGAGGTTTTCTTGAAACAGACCTCTGTACCTGCTCTGTGGGGAGAAGAAGGTTATACCAGCGTAGAACGTGAAGGCGCCCGCCCCACCCTCGAAATCAACGGCATGCTTTCAGGCTTTACCGGTGAAGGTTCCAAAACCATTATTCCGGCCTGGGCCATGGCGAAAATTTCTTGCCGGCTGGTTCCCAATCAGGATCCCCAGGAAGTTCTTGAACAACTTAAAGCTTACCTGGCTGAGAAAATGCCGAAAACAGTGCGCTATGAACTAAAATACCTGAGCGGCGGCAAAGCCAGTATTTCACGCATCGACTCAAAAGAATCGCTTGCCTACGCGAAAGCTCTGGAAGCCGCCTGGGGAGTAGCCCCGGTTTACAAACGCGAAGGCGGCAGCATTGGAGTGGTGCCTGATTTGCAGGAATCTGTTGGCGTTGAATCCATTCTGGGCGGATTTGGTCTGCCGGATGACAACATTCACGCGCCGAACGAGCATCTGCACCTGCCGACCTGGTACCGTGGCATTAACGCCTTGATCCATTTCTTCTACAATCTGAAAAGGGAAGAATGAGCACGGAAAAATTAAAACTCCCCTCCTACGGCGGACAGGCATTGATGGAAGGCGTTTTGATGCGCGGCGCAAATTTCGTCAGCGCTGCCTTCCGTGATCCCACCGGTCAGATTCAAATTGAATCGGAAGAATTGACCGGGATTTACCGCTCCCGCATTGCCAAGATTCCTTTCCTGCGCGGCCTGGTCATCCTCTGGGATGCACTGGGGCTGGGTACCAAATATCTAACCATTTCCGCCAATATCCAGACTGGAGAAGACGAAAAGATCGAAGGCCCCGCCATGACGCTGACTATTATTGTCTCTCTTGCCATCGGGATCGGGCTTTTCTTTCTTGCACCCGCCGCGCTGGTGCAATTGCTCGAGCGCTGGGTGAAAATGAGTGCCTTCGTAGGAAATCTTCTCGAAGGACTGGTTCGTTTAGCCCTGGTGATCGGCTATATGTGGGCAGTCGGGAAAATGCCGGATATTCACCGGGTTTTCATGTATCATGGCGCTGAACACAAAACAATCAACGCTTTCGAGAGCGGTGCCGAACTGACGCCTGAGAAAGTATCCGCGTATTCGCTTCAGCATCCGCGCTGTGGAACAGGCTTTGTTTTGATCGTGGTGATTTTCTCGGTCATTATCTTTGCCATGTTGGGGCCATTGAGCATGTTTTGGCGTTTGGCTACCCGCATTTTGCTGCTGCCAGTTATTGTCATGCTGGCGTATGAATACATGCGTTTTACTGCCAATCATCTGGATAACGCTTTTGTACGTGCCCTGGCAGCACCTAATCTGGCAATGCAAAAGTTAACCACTGCCGAACCAACCCTCGAGATGCTGGAGGTATCGATTTCGGCTTTCAATCATATGTACGAGCAGGAGAAAGCGGTCAACCCTGCGCTGAAATAAGCGATGAAAACCTGGCAATTGCTGGTCATTGGTGTTTTGTGCGGAATTCTGATGGGAGGGATAATTTTTCTGGTGGCCTCCAGGCCATCCCAACCTTCTCTTGAGATTATTTCGCCCACACAAATGACCAGCATTGTTGTTTCTGTGGCAGGAGAAGTCGTCCATCCGGGAGTTTATACCCTGCCTGCTGGAGCCAGGGTCAATGATGCCCTCCAGACGGCGGGCGGTATCACAGCAGATGCAAACACCTCTGCCATTAACCTGGCTGAGACTCTGGAAGATGGGCAGCAAATTTACCTGCCGTCGTCAATTTCCACACCGACACTCACCACAGAACAAGGTAAAATAAATATCAATACGGCTTCATTAGAAGAACTGGAAGCATTACCCGGGATTGGCGCTGCGAAAGCGCAAGCAATCATTGACTACCGAAATACGTATGGCAATTTTCAATCGATCGACGATTTGCTGTATATTTCGGGGTTTGGCCCGGCTATCATCCAGGAAATCGAAGACAGTATCGAGGTAAGGTAACCTTGGAGGAAATTATGGCTGATTCATTGAAAGAGAAATTCAACAACTTATTGCATGAAGCAATGAAGAACAAAGATGACGTTGCGCGCGATACAATGCGCCTGCTCTTAACCAATCTCAAATTGCTTGAAGTGGAAAAGAAACAAACTCTGGATGACACTGCCATCCTGGCCCTGATCCAAAAAGAGATAAAGTCCAGACATGAATCCATCGAAGAATTCAAGAAAGGCAATCGCCAGGATTTGGTCGAGCGCAGCCAGGCAGAGATCAAGGTATTGGAACAATTTTTGCCCAAACAACTTTCAGATGAAGAAGTAAAAGCGATCGTTACTGCTACCGTTGCTGAAATTGGCGCTACGTCGATGGCCGATATGGGCAAAGTAATGAAAGCCGCTCTGCCCAAAATGCAGGGTCAGGCAGCTTCAGATCGTGTCAGCGCAATGGTCAAAGAATTACTTCAAAAATAACCGTGCCCACACTTTTTTCAAGATTCTATCACTCCCTTAAGATCCGGCAGGTCTACCGCACAATTCTTGTGCTGGTAGCGGCCGCATTTTCCCTGGGAGCACTGGTATTTCCCATTGAATTGCGGCCCAGTTCTTATCCCCTGGCAGTGGGATCAGTCGCTGGAACGGATATCACCGCTCCTTATGCCGCTACCTTCGACAGCGAAGTGTTGACTCAAAAGGCAAAAGATTCTGCCGCGAATTCTGTATCACCAATTTATCTGCCCTCTGATCCCGCCATAACCCGCGCCCAGATCGATAATTTGCACATCGTACTGAATTACATCGATACTGTCCGAGCGGATTCGCTCTCCTCGCAAGATCAGAAGCTGGATGATCTTTCCAAGATTTCTTCCATCACCCTTTCAACCGATTCTGCCGCGCTGATCTTGCAGCTTTCAGAAGCCGAATGGGAAAAAGTAGAAAGTGAATCCCTCTCGATTCTGGAACAGATCATGCGCAAGAGCATCCGTGATTATCAAATCCAGGATAACCGCAACTCTGTTCCGAATTTGATCGACCTCTCGTTTTCAGATCTCGAAAGCAAACTGATTCAGGAACTGGTCAATCCGTTTATCACGGGTAACAGTCTTTACTCTGAAAAAGATACCGATGTAGCCAAAGAAACCGCCATTGCGGCAATCACCCCGGTTAAGACCAGCTATATCCAGGGACAAGCCATCGTCTTACGTGGTCAGGTCATTAAAGATGAGCAATATGAAGCATTGAACTATTTCGGCTTTGTCAAACCCCAAAGCAAATTAAGTGAATTGATCGCGCCACTATTGATCGTCGTCCTGCTGGCCGGCTTCGTAGCACTCTATTTTAGCCGTCGGAAAATTTATCCCATCTCCGACCTGCGCAGCCTGACCCTGATCACGATCATGTATTTGATCTTCCTGTTCGCAGCCCGGGCTGTGATTCCTAATCGCACGGTGCTCCCCTATTTATTCCCGCTGCCTGCCTTTGCAATGCTGCTGGTCTCTCTATTCAACCTTGAGGTTGCCACTGTTTTTTCCATTGTCCTTTCTGTCCTTACGGCATTTGGGCTTTCAAATTCCGTTGAAATCACTCTCTTCTACCTCTTCAGCAGTTTGATCGGTGCGCTGGTACTTGGGAAGGGGCGCAAAATTTCAAGTTTCTTCTGGGCAGGGATCATGTCGGCCACTGCCGGCAGCTTGATCATCCTGTCGTTCCGCTTCACAGACAATACTACCGATTTGCTGGGGATGACCACTCTCATCGGAGCAACTCTCCTTAACGGGTTGGCCAGCGCCAGCATTACCCTGCTTTTCCAGTTCCTGGCAGCCCAAATTCTGGGTCTGACCACTCCCTTGAACTTGCTCGAGATTTCTCGACCCGATAACCCACTTCTGCAATTTATCTTGCAGAACGCCCCCGGAACTTATCAGCACTCCCTGCAAGTCTCTAATCTGGCTGAACAGGGCGCGAAAGCCATTGGCGCCGACCAACTGCTTACCCGTGTTGGAGCTCTTTACCACGATTGCGGCAAGGGGGTCAACGCCAGCTTTTTCATCGAAAACCAGATCCCTGGCAAGATCAATTCTCACGAAGATATGGATCCTTCTGAAGCAGCAGCGACCATCATCCACCACGTCCGTGATGGCGTCAACCTGGCTGATCGTCACCATCTTCCACCCAGGATCAAAGACTTCATTCGGGAACATCACGGAACTGCATTGACGCGTTATCAGTACAGCCGGGCTTTAGACCTGGCTGGCGGGGATCGCGCAAAAGTGGATGAACAGCTCTTCCACTACCCGGGGCCCAAACCCCAGTCCAAAGAGACCGCCTTGCTCATGTTGGCGGATGGTTGCGAAGCCCGTGCCCGAGCCGAATTGCCCAAAACCGATGAGGAATTGCGCATTCTCATCAAAAAGGTCATCGACGGCTGCATTCAAGAAGGCCAGTTGGAAGAATCCAGCCTGACGCTGAAAGATATCAAGATCATTGCGGATGCTTTCTTCCACGCCATGCTGAATACCCATCACCCCCGTCTGAAATATCCCGAGACCGCGAATCAGCTTTCTGAAACAAACGAAAAGGGTTAAGACGATGATTTCGATTGAATTCGAAAATATTCCGGTCGACAAAGAAATAAAAAAAATTATCCTGCAATCCGTGAAAACGGCTCTGGATGGTAAAGCAGCCGAGATCAGTCTCATTGTCTGTGATGATGATTTTATCCATACGCTGAATCGGGATTATCGCCACGTTGATAAACCCACCGATGTACTTTCCTTTCCGGCAGGTGAAGAAATTGATCCCGAAGAAAACGTGCCTTATCTGGGCGACATCATCATTTCTTTACCTCGAGCCACGCAGCAGGCAATTGAAGCTCAGCATCCGGTGAATGAAGAAATTGCCATGTTGGCGATTCACGGTGTGCTGCATTTGCGAGGATACGATCACGGGACCACTGAAGAGAAGAAAGAGATGTGGGGATTACAAGAAAAATATCTGGCGCAAATGGGAATCACCATGGATCAATTTTCTGGTGACGAGGGAGAATGAATCGCAATCCCTCGTTTTTATCGTCGATACACAACGCCCTGGCCGGTATCCAGT
Source organism: Anaerolineaceae bacterium (assembly GCA_012797695.1). Lineage (GTDB taxonomy): Bacteria > Chloroflexota > Anaerolineae > Anaerolineales > Anaerolineaceae > UBA6107. Next base: position 6,080 of record JAAZOQ010000275.1, read on the forward strand.
ACGTCATTCGTACACAACGAAACGCCAAAATCGATCTGGTCATAACACTGCTGGTGCTCATTGGCGCCATTTTCTTCCACTTGAATGCGTTCGAGTGGATCGCAATTCTATTTGCAACTGGCCTGGTATGGACAAGCGAGTGTCTCAATACTGGCATTGAAAAAGCGACCGATCTAAGCAGCCCTGAAATCCATCCACTGGC
>JAAZOQ010000037.1 GCA_012797695.1 Anaerolineaceae bacterium
CTTGCTAAGGAAGCCGGGCTGTTTGACCAAAAATTGGGTTACGTGGGTGCGGTGCGCCATTCCTTTGGGGAAGATACCGAGTTCCTTTTTCGCGCCGTCCAAAAAGGTGGAAAGCAAATTTATTGTCCTCAATTGGTAGTACGCCATCACATCCAGGAAGGGCGATACCATTTGCAGGCCTTTTACCATCGCAGAAAATGGACCGCTTTCTCAAAAGCATTACTGTACATTCGCGGTTTATCCGGACAGAACAAACCCCACGACCTCAAGTTTCGCCTCTATCACGCCAAAGTTGCCTTCCAGACAGTGTTCTCCCTGATTGGGCTGTATCTCATCCTGCCGTTTCGGGAGAGGAAAACTTTTCCTTACCACGAGCAGTTCGTTGTTGAAAAAATACTGCCCGCTTATTTCAAGTTTTGGTTTAACTACAACTTATTTAGAATCAAATAGCCATTCCAACCCTCAAAAAGGTTATTTTTCATTCAATTATTACTTCTGATTATTTAAACAAATCAGAAGGAATAATATTAAAACGTCTGGAGATCTCTCAATATTTCCTTGACGAAATATTCGTCAGTTCTTCAAACCTTACCGCTATATTTAGCTCTATACATACATTCATTCATTGAGACGTGTAGCATGAAAAATAATAAACAGACTTTTCACCTTCTTCTTGATATCTTCCTCTTTACCGGTTTCATCATTGCCTTTCTGCTGGACTGGACGGGAGTGATCAATCATCAGTGGCTGGGAATCGCAGTAATCGCCGGGTCACTGATTCATTTGTTGTGGCACAGTGCCTGGGTCAAAAACGTCCTGCAGCGGTTCGCCGCTTTATCCGATAAATTGCTGATCAATTTGTTTGTCGATGCCGGGTTGGCATTTGGGTTCACCGGCATACTGATGACCGGTCTAATCCTTTCCACCTGGCTCAACCTGCCTCTGCAGAATTACTCGATCTGGTTTAATTTGCACATAGCGTTTTCGATCGAAACCCTGGTAGTACTGGTCATTAAGACCATGTTGCACTGGCGCTGGATTGGTACGGCTATCCGCAATCTTTTCCATCGGCCTGCTCCCCTCCCCTCCCCACTCCATCGCGCTCCCACAGGGGCAGGTTCACAGCTCTCGAGTGGAAAAATGATCAGCCGCCGCGACTTTCTGGCAGTGGCAGGCGTGACCGGACTGGCCTCCTGGCTGGCAATCTCAGCGGTACTCCGAGATATTTCTCAGCCCATTGCACAGACAGCCCCAACGAATGGGATCGCTGAAGAGAACAGCACTTCTGCAGAGTCAACCGCCACACCGCAACTAGAAACTGATGTCGCAGAGATTCAACCCACTACCGCAAGCACGGTGGAGACCCCAATAGATTTTGTTGCGACTGCACAGCCGACCCAGGTTGAGATTGAACAACCCACGCAGGCAACTGTGTGTTACGTGCGCTGCAATCATCATTGTTCTTACCCGGGGCAGTGTCGGCGCTACATCGACAGCAACGGAAATGGTCTTTGTGATAATGGAGAATGTCTGTAAGAAAATTCCAGGCTGGCAGAGGATTACCTCCGCCAGCCTGTTTTGTTTGCCGTGTAAATGACAATTAATGAAAGATCAAGCTCACCAATTGATAAAGAAGCATACCCACCAAAGCAGTTGCAGGGATCGTGACCAGCCACACCAGAGCGATCTCTTTCGCCACCCCCCAGCGTACTTTATTTGCCCGTTCTGCACTGCCAACCCCCATGATCGAGGCACTGACCACCTGAGTGGTAGACACCAACCCACCAAAGAGAGCCGCACTGAGGATCACCAGAGCAGAACTGATCTGGGTACAAAAACCGTCCAAGGGATGGATCCGGTAAAACTTTGCCCCCAGCGTGCGGATCAATTTCCACCCTCCCATTGATGTTCCCAATACGATCATGCTGGCGCAAATCAGCACAACCCAGATGGGTACTTTGAAAGTGGAAAGATAACCCGAAGTCACCAGCCCCAGGGTGATGATGCCCATGGATTTCTGTGCGTCATTTGCTCCATAACTCCACGAGAGCGCAATACAGGTGGCAATTTGCCCCCCCTTGAAAAAAGTGTTGATCCGGGGGGTAGCATTCCAGCTCAACAGCACGACCAGACGGGTCACCAGATAACCCACGAAGAAGCCAATGATCGGTGAGGCAAAAAGAATGATGACAACCTTTAAGAGTCCGCCCAAATTGATCGAACTCCACCCGGCCCTGGCGACCACAGCGCCAATCAAACCGCCAATGATCGCGTGAGAGGCGCTGCTGGGAATGCCCAATACCCAGGTCAGCAGTCCCCAGAAGATCGCCGTGCTGACAGCAGCAATAATCGCTGACATATTCACCGCACTGGGCAATACGATCGAGCCGCCAATTGTATTAGCCACTGCCACGCCAAAAATAAATGGCCCTGAGAAAGTGGCCAACGCAGTAAGCGTCATGGCCAAACGCGCCGGCAGTGCCCGTGAAGAGATGATGGGGGCGACAATGTTGCTTGAGTCATGGATGCCATTCAAAAAATCGAAGGCCAGGCACAGGCAAAGCAAAACGATCATTGCTGTGGTCATGCTGATCTAGCCCATTTTCATAACAATACTGGCAATTACATTAGCTGCCTCATCCCCTCGATCAGCGGCATTACTTAAATGTCGATACACTTCACGATATTTAAAGACCTTCATGATATGTTCGTTATCGTCGAAGCCCTCAAAAAGCTCGGCCAGAGCTTCACGGTAGAGCATCTCCACTTTGTTCTCATTGGCCTTGGCCCGCTGGGCGTGTTCGTTGGCAACCCCAGGATAATCTTGCAAGCGGTCGACGGCCAGAAGCAACTCATTGGCAGCATCCCGCAGTAATTCAGCGATCTTCTTCATATAAGTTGTGGGGGTCACTTTAAGCAATTCCACTTCTTGCAGGGTACTGAAAGCATAATCGAGCACATCATCCACAGTGCGCGAAAGGGCAAAGATATCTTCCCGGTCGAAAGGGGTAATGAAAGTTTTGTTCAGTTCATAAATCAAAATACGGCGGTATTCATCCGCCTCTTTCTCCAGAGCCGTCAGCTTCTGAGCAGATTCAGGGCTCTGATCATTGAAATAAAGCACCAGTTGTTCCAATCCGGCCAACGTTGCCGCTGCCTGATCGTGCATGTGTTTGATAAAGATATTCTGACGCTTCCTGAAAATTGTAAACATAATTTGCTTCTCCCAAACCAGCTAATTCCTCAATCGAATCAGAAGAAACTTTTTCTGGCGGATAATTATAGTCTAGCACTCAATTTTGTTCATCCCCTGGGGCTCTCAAATCTTCAGAATGCCAAAAGCATCTGCTCCTTGAGACGATCCATCGAAGATATACGGATCAATACCCGTTTGCTCTCGATAAGCTGAAACAACCCGGGCAAACGCCATTTGCGCCCGCGAAGTATCCCTGCCCAGCACCGCCACCGTACCGCCGGCACCCCCCCCGGTAATCTTGGCACCAAAGAGGTCATTGCCGGCTTCCTGGCGGACCAGAGACACCAGCAAGTCTGTTTCTGGAGAGCCCAGCCCACAATCACTATAACCAGCGTGTGCCCCATACATCAACTCACCTAACAGCTCCAGTGAATGGTTTGAAACTGGGGCAGTGACAGAATTGAGAACTTCACAAAATAGCTGAACCCGGTTATTCTCTTCGACAGCGTACCGGGTAGCCAGGCGCACCGGATATGCCACTTCTGAGCGGACCGAAGTATAAGGGTCATAATGTGTTTTGTGGCTCTGGTTGAATTCCGCACCCTTAAGCGTCACGGGCAGACGGTACTCATAATTGCCGCGAAAAAGGCTGGGAGACAGGCGCGCCAGATATCCCTGCCAGCGTGGATCGGTGAAGCGCTCCAAAACGCCACTCGTTTCGCGAGTAACCGGCAAGCTTTCCCATTCACAGATCAACTGATAGCCCATGAACGTGGCCGCCCGGGCAGCTTCGTACTCGATCCCCGCAACCGAATGTCTGATCCCCGAATCCAGGCCCCAAATACGCAGCCCTTGCGGCAGGCGCACCAGTGGATATGGAATGCAGGGCTGGCACAGCATTGGCGTAAATGAATGCCGATCCCCCATGATGACGGCAAACTGGTCCATCACCCCACTGGCCGACTGGGCAATGGAATTCTCGATCCATTGCGTCCATTCTGCCAGTTCGATCCCTTTGGCCTCGATCCCGTAAGCAGCCGCGCAGGCTTTGAGCGAAGAGACTTCCAGTGCCGCAGATGAACTGACCCCCTTCCCCAGCGGAATCTCTGAATCCATGAACAGATTTAACCCATGTTGGGTTTTTTCAGGAAAGTGCATTCTGAGAAAATAGAGGCTTCCCAAGATATAGGCAAACCAGCTCTTCTTAGGGTCGGCATTGATCCAGGCACGCACCTCTTCAAGAGATCTCACAGTATCTTTTCCAGAAAAATCAGTCAGATCGAATTCAAGAGTTTCCTGCCAGCCAATGGCTTTAACAGAAGGGTTATGCAGAATGAAGTGAGCATCCGAACGCGACTGGGCTGCAAAGAAAGTCGCTTCGGGAATGGTAGTCTCAAAGACCATACCGCCCGTGTAATCATCATTCCCCCCCATCAGGTCTAGACGGCCCGGAGCGCGGTTTACATAAATCTCCTGGCCTGCCTCGAAAATTGTTCCGACAAGCGAGTGCGCCTGGCGAATGAATTTTTGAACATCGGAAGAAACATCTTGAGAGGTATTCATCTGCATCGGAATCTCCTGAAAAAGTTTATCGGTCATGAATAATTAATTTGTAATTACGCGATGAAAAACATTATATCACACAAACACAAAACCAATATAAAACATAACAAATCATAACTTTAACCTTGCATTATTCAAAACTTATCTGTATAATGTTTTTATCAAACTCAAGCAGGTGGAACCGATGACAAACAATGCCAAAAGTCGCAAGACCCGAGCGGCATGGTTGGGATTTCTGCCGTTCTTGTTATTCTGTCTCATTTTCGAGATTGTCCCAGTTCTATTTTTGATCCGAGGGAGCTTTGTTGAAAAGTCAACCGGGCAGCTTACCCTTCAGCATTACATTGATCTCGGACATCCACTTTATATCAATTCTTTTTGGAACAGCATTAAACTTTCTGGTTTGACCGCCCTGATCGGCGTTATTCTCGGCACCCTGGTGGGATATGCCATCTACCGCTGGCCGGAAGGACGCTTCCGCGAAACAATGATTGCTCTTTCAGACGTCACCACAAACTTCGCCGGAGCCCCATTGGCCTTTGCTTTTGTGGTCATCCTGGGCATGAATGGCGTCGTCACCCAATTCATCTTGAAATACTTCAATTACAAGCTCTATCCCGACTTCAGCATTTATTCCTTTTCGGGCCTGGTCTTTGCTTACGTTTATTTCCAGCTGCCCTTGATGGTGCTGCTGGTTCTGCCGGCCTTTTCAGGCATCAAGAAAGACTGGCAAGAATCTGCTCAGGGGATGGGGGCCAATACCTTCCAGTTCTGGTGGTATGTGGGTCTGCCCATTTTGATGCCTTCCATGATTGCGGGTTTGACACTTCTCTTCGCTAATGCTTTCGGGGCCTACGCCACTGCCTACACCCTGGTCCAATCCAAGTTATCGCTGGTCACGCTGCAAATTGGCTACATGATCGCCGGGGAGGTTCGTCAGGATGTAGGGATCGGTATGGCAATGGCCGTCCTTTCACTGATCATCATGAGTCTGGGAATTTTGATCTACCAACTTGCCATGCAGCGCGCACAACGCTGGTCAAAACGCTGAGTCGAAGCCGTTATAAGGAACTAGCCATGAACAATAAACGTGAACTTTCCAAGAAAAACGATGAAAAAACCAGACGACCAGCCGCATGGCAGATCATCACCATAGTGATCTTCCTCTTCTACATGCTGGTGCCGATTCTATCGACCTACCTGTTCTCGATTGCCACCCGCTGGGATCGCTCGATCCTGCCTGAAGGATACACACTGGAATATTACCAAAGGGCTTTCCAGATTTCGTACTTTGGGACCACTCTGCGGAATTCCTTCATCCTCTCCATTTCCACGGTCATCGTGATCATCCTTCTCATCGTCCCCACCGTGTACTGGGTGGAAACACGATTGACCAGTGCCAAACCACTTCTGGACGTATTGATGATCCTTCCTTTCGGCATTCCAATGGTGGTACTGGCCCTCTCACTGGTGCAGATTTACAACTTCCGCCCCATTGCCCGCTCTCCCTTCCTTTTAATGGGTGCCATGGTGATCTACGCAATGCCGTTCATGTACCGCCCCGTGGCCAATGCCCTGCAAGCCATCAACGCCAATACTCTGACCGAAGCCGGGCAAATCCTGGGTTCAAACATTCTTGGCATCCTTACCCGCATCATTATCCCGAATATTCTGCCTGGCATTTTGAGTGGAAGCCTTTTGGTTTTCTCTACAGTCTTTGCGGAATATACCTTAACGTCCTTGATCGTCGGCGCCAAATTCAAAACGTTCCCCTTGTTGCTGGTGGAATACACCCGCATCAACGGAAATGTTGCAGCAACCTTCTCAGTGATCTCCTTCACAA
>JAAZOQ010000276.1 GCA_012797695.1 Anaerolineaceae bacterium
CGGATGATCCGTGACGGTCGATTGTTGCAATTCTACCTGCCAGCCGGCCTTTTCCAGTTCGGTGGCAATGTATTCCTCCGCTTGCTGATGTGCTTCACTGCCGGGAATGCGCGGCCCGAAGGCCATTTGATTCACCACGTCCTGATAAGCACGCTGTCCGTCGAATTCTTGGGCAGGCTCGGGGGAACTGGCTGTCGTGGTGGAGCAGGCAGCCAGCAGCAGGCAGAAAATCACGAAGACACACCCCAGCTTTTTTTTCATGTCACCTTTCCAGAAAATGTTCCTGAAACCAGGCAGCGGAACGCTTTGCATGTGCCAGGCCGCGTTCTTTTTTGCTGCGCGAAGGATTTTCAAGCGGCGGCAGAATGTTGAAGTTGGCTTTCATGGGTTGAAAATCTGCCGGGCTGGCGTGAGTGATGTAGTACAGCAATGCTCCGGTCATGGTTTCTGGCGGCAGGGTGATCAGGGGGCGTTTCTGCAGCAGCCGGGCTGCGTTGATCCCGGCGATCAGGCCGCTGGCAACGTTGCCCATGTAGCCTTCAACTCCCACGATCTGGCCGGCAAAGAACCACTCTGGCCGTGTTTTGCTTTGCAGGGTAGGCTCCAGCAGTGCCGGTGAAAAAAGAAAGGTGTTCCGGTGCATCTGCCCATAGCGGACGAATTCGGCGTTTTCCAGCCCCGGAATCAGGTGAAAGACTCGTTTTTGTTCGGAGAAGGTCAGATTGGTCTGGAATCCGACGAGATTGTATAGAGTGTTGCTCAGATTATCCTGGCGCAGCTGGATCACTGCGTGGGGGCGTCTGCCGGTATGTGGATTGCGCAGTCCGACCGGACGCATGGGGCCGAAAGCCAGCGAATTCTGGTTGCGGTTGGCCAGCACTTCCACAGGCAGGCAGCCTTCGAAGAATAGTTTGTGCCCGGCGGTACGCTCCTGTTCTGCCAATCCCTCGAAACTTTCCAGATGAATGCGCTGTGCCTGGGCCAGTTCGCTGACGAAAGTTTCGTATTGCTCCTGAGTGAACGGGCAATTGATGTAATCTCCGCTGCCTTCTTCCAGAAATTCGTATCGTGAGGCACGGAAGGCCACGTTCATGTCAATGGAATCCCGGCTGACGATGGGGGCGATGGCATCGAAGAAAAAGAGATTCTCCTGGCCGGTGAAACGAGTGATGGCTTCTGCCAGTGCTGGGGAAGTGAGCGGTCCCGAGGCGATTATGGCTGGCCCACCTGGCAATTCTTTCACTTCTTCGCGGATCAGATGGATACGCGGATGCTGGCTGACTTTTTGGGTGATCGCCTCGGCAAACGCATCCCGGTCCACCGCCAACGCGCCGCCGGCGGGCAGGGCGGACGCTTCAGCACAGGCCAAAACGAGTGAGTCCATGGCCTTGAGCTCTTGCTTGAGTACCCCGGCGGCCCGATCGGGCAGAGCGGAGCCCAGCGAGTTCGAGCAGATCAGTTCTCCCAGACGGTCAGTCAGGTGTGCTCCGGTCGATTGGGTGGGTCGCATTTCGTAAAGGTCAACTTCGATTCCTCGTTCGGCGGCCTGCCATGCAGCTTCACTGCCAGCCAATCCACCGCCAATGACGGTCAAACGGTCCAATTGCATACTCCTGATTCGTTTGCTGCAATTCTATCATTTTGTCAAAAATCCGTGGCATAGAACTTGCACCGAATCGCTAAATACGCTATACTCTTCTTGAGAAACGAGGTTATCCATGTTTCAGTTTCAGATCCCTACTTCCAGACCCATGACCACTGCCCATCTGGCGCAGACGATGGCCCTGTTGACGCTGACCACCGAAGAATTGGGCGAAAAGATCGAGTCTGAGCTGGCAGCCAACCCGGCATTGGAAATTGTGGAAGAGCGCCGCTGCCCGAAGTGTCATCGTTTGCTGGGGGAACATGGGGTTTGCCCGGTATGCAGTTTACCCAATAATCCCACCGCAGAAGAGCCGGTCGTTTTTCTCTCGCCGCGCGATGATTTTATTCCCCGTAAAGACTACGTCGATACCGAAGTAGAACAGGAACCTTTTGCTCCCGAAGAAAGTGATCTGCCTACTTATGTTTTGCGCCAGATCGCTCCTGACCTGCTGAACGAAGAGCGCAGCATTGCCGCTTTTTTGCTGACCCACTTGGATGAAGACGGTTTTTTGACCACGACCTTGCTGGATATTGCCCAGTATTTGCATGTTTCGCTGGAAAAAGTGAAGAAAGTACAGCAATTGATCCAGCGCGCGGATCCCATCGGGGTAGGGTCACTCGACTCACGCGAGGCTTTGCTGGTCCAGTTGGATGTGTTGGCAGAAATTTCATCGGTCCCTGCCCAGGCCAAGGCATTGGTCAGTGATTATCTTGATTTACTCAGCCATCATCAATATGCTGAAATTGCCCATCATCTGGGGATATCTCAGAAGCAGGTGGCTTCCATTGGTCAATTCATCAGCGATAACCTCAATCCTTTCCCGGGGCGGTCGCATTGGGGCGATTTGCGTTCACCCGGCGCAGAGGGAATGCAGGTTTATCATCGCCCGGATATCATTATTAATTATCTCAACGAAAATCCC
>JAAZOQ010000277.1 GCA_012797695.1 Anaerolineaceae bacterium
CCTGGGCCAGCGAGTTCGAGAGCTGGGATGTCTGCGATCAGGTCACGGATGAGTTATTTATCCATACCGCCTATGCCATGCAGGTGATCCCGGAATGGGCGGCACGGGAGGAAGAATTTGTGCGCCGGGCGGCTTTTGCCATGATTGCCGCGCTGGTTATCCACCGCAAGGATATTCCTGATGCCCAGGTACGGCCATTCTTTGCTTTGATTGAGGCGGCTGCCGACGATAATCGCAATTTTGTCTGGAAAGCGGTCAACTGGGCGCTGCGCAATACCGCTAAGTTCCGCCCGGAATTACGTGGCGAGGCCATTGCCTGCGCCCGACGAATTTTGCTGCGGGATACCCCCGCTGCGAAGAAGATCGCTAAAGATGCTTTGAAAGAATTCGAGACGAAATTCGGCACTGATTTTGTGCAGCAATATTGAGAGGTTAAATGACTGAGCAGGTTCCTATTCTGGAATTCGATCACGACCGTGGTGCAATTTTGCTGCCTGACCCTTACCGGACTGGTGACAGCATTTTGCCGAACACGGCAGTGTTATGTTTTTTTTACGACATTCTGGCAGATATGCTGGAAAAAGGAAAACTGCGGCCTGTGCACGAACTGCATTCTGAGATTGGAATGCACCCGGTCTATCTACATGAAGAAGGGGGACGTCCGCTGGTGGTTTTTCATCCAGGCGTGGGAGCTCCCCTGGCGGCAGCCTTTCTCGAGGAGTTGATTGCGTTGGGTGTAACGCGTTTCGTTGTCTGCGGGGGCTGCGGCGTACTGGACCGCGACATTGCGGTGGGGCACCCGGTGATTTTGTACAGCGCGGTACGTGATGAAGGCACCTCGTATCACTATTTGCCGCCAGCGCGTGAGGTGGAACCTCATCAGCAGGTGACCCAGGCGTTGATCCAGGCATTTACTGAAGCGGGTATCGAGTACCGCATGGGCAAGGCCTGGACAACAGATGGCATCTATCGTGAAACCAAGGGCAAACGAGCGCTTCGGATTGCCGAGGGCTGTTCTGTGGTCGAGATGGAAGCGGCGGCCTTATTCGCGGTGGCCAAGTTCCGCGAGGTGATGCTGGGCCAGGTGGTCTATGGCGGGGATCTGGTTGTCCCAGAAGGTTGGGATAAACGCGGCTGGCACAAACGCACCAATGATCGCCAACTGCTTTTCGATCTGTCGATGCGGGCAGCCCGATTACTGAGCTAGTCAATCAGACTGATAAAGCTGCCGGTGAACTGTGCTGAGCGCGCGGACTTGATCCACGGCGTGATAAGAAGACCGCACCAGGGGGGCGCTTTCTACCCATTTGAACCCCAGCGACAATCCATAGTCTTTCAATTCAGCGAATTCTTCTGGCGTGTAGTAGCGTGACATGGGGAGGTGCTGTCGGCTGGGCTGCAGGTATTGCCCAATGGTGAGAATATCGACGCCCCAATCTGCCAGTTTTTGCATAATTTCATAGATCTCGGCAGTACTTTCGCCCAGACCTACCATGATCCCTGATTTGGTTAGCACGTCTGGGTTAAGTTTTTTGGCGTTGCGCAGGGTGGCTTCTGACCACTCAAGATGATCCTGGGGCTGAACGGTCTTGAAGAGAGAGGGGACGGTCTCGACGTTGTGGTTGAGAATCTCGGGGCGGGCGTTCATGACGATCTTGAGCGCTTCGAGGCTGCCCTTGAAATCAGGGATCAGTACTTCCACCGAGCAGCCGGGCTGCAGTTCGCGAATGCGGCGGATGACCATGGCGAAAATGGGCGCGCCGCCGTCTTTGCGTTCATCGCGGTTGACACTGGTAATGACGGCATGCTGCAGTTGCATGGCACGAACTGCCTGCGCGACACGCTCAGGTTCTTCCCAGTCAAGGGCGGCAGGCATTCCATGTTTGACGTCGCAGAAACGGCACGAACGCGTACATACGTCCCCCAGCATTAAGAAGGTGGCGGTACCGCTGTTCCAGCACTCCCCCATATTGGGGCAAAAAGCTTCTTCACAAACGGTGTTCAGTGCTTTTTTGCGCATCAGAGCTTGCAAACGGGTAAAGGTCTCGCCGGAAAGCGGGGTTACCCGAATCCATTCGGGCCGGCGCATGGGGCGCGGAGCGGAAGAAGACTCGGGGATACGGTCGCGGGTAGGGGTAGCTGACATGAATCCTCCTGTGGAAGCTTCCACAGGAGGAAATTATACCCGAGATAAAGGTTCAGTTGCTGAGATGAGTGGAGATTTTGTATCCTAATCGGCCGATATTCCCGATGAAATCGGGGTTGACTCCCCCTTCGGCGAATTGTTGCCGCAGTAGATAGACCAGATATTTCAGCCGGTTGCGAATGGCGGCTGAGTCCTCATTCCAGATGGCCAAACAAAGTTCTTCATAAGTGACGATTCGGGGGGAATTCTGCACCAGCAGCATCATGACGTCGAACATCTTCCCGGTCAATTGAAAGCATTTGTCGGCGTAGAAAACTTCGTGGGTATCCAGGTCGAGGATTAAGCCGATCGAATCGATGCTGAGCCGGCTGACACGAGATTTCCCGATGGCGCGGCGCAAAACGGATTCTACCCGTGCAATGACTTCAGACGTATCGAAGGGTTTGGTAATGTAATCATCCGCGCCCAGTTCCAGAGCGCGAACGATGCTTTCGGTCTGATTGAGCACAGAAAGGATAATAATGGGCAGATCCACGATCTTTTGCAGTTCCTGAATGGTTTGCCAGCCATCCATTTGCGGCATCATCATGTCAGAAATGATCAGAGAAGGTTGGATGGATTTAACGCGTTTGAGAGCTTCCAGCCCGTTGGCAGCACCGTAGACCTCATAACCTTCTCGTTCCAGAATACCCCGCAGAAGCAGGATGGTATCGGCTTCGTCATCAATGACCAGAATTTTGGCCAAACTTTTCTTCTGGGGAATGATCCCCTGGCGCAAAGGGACTAAGGTTTGTGAAACACCCATCGAGTAGCTGATTTCGGTCATGCTTTCCTCCCAAAAAAATAACCGGCCGTTAATTACAGGCCGGTTTCGCTACTCGCTCGCTGATCATCCCCCATAAAGGTAAGCGACCAATTCAGGTGATCAGGTCATTGCATCCAGTAATAATATTGTATATTAAAAATCGCACAAAAGATACACCCAATTTAAAAAGGAGCAAATTCATAGAATTTGCTCCTTTGAAGAGTACTTAGTTTTATTTGACGGTGATCAGCACCGCGCGAACCACCAAGCGGTGAGCATATTGCCCGGTTTGGGCATCATAATCCTGGCAGGTAACCAGGGTTAACCAGGCCTGATCTTGATGCTTGAAGACGTAACTGGAGTTCTCAGGTGAAATGCTTTGTACGTCACGTACTTCGTACACATATTGCTGATCCCAGGCATGGATGATAACAGAATCACCATACTTAAGCTGATCAAGTTGAGCAAAAGGTCCAGGCAGACCATTGGCATCATAAACGTGAGCGGTCAGTACGCTGTTACCGGCATAGGTAGGGAAGGCGGTACCGTTGAGCCAGCCGGTTTCTTTGCCTAACCAGCTTACGTCCCAGCCTGTATCTGTCTGCGGAACGCCTGTGATTGTGGATTGCAGATTGAGGCCGGGAATCTCCAGCCAGATCTGATCCATGTTTTGATATTGCGCAGCACTGGGTTGGGCGGGTAAATGGGTGACTGTTCCCGGAGCAAAACCAGTGAAGGGAATAGGCAGCCCTGTTACAGGAATTCCCAAGGTAGTGGCGGTTTCAGAAGTGCCTCCACCGCCGGTGCCGCCCCCCGACCCGCCTACGGTCAGGGTAAAGCTGGCAAAGGGTTTTTCGATCTCACCGTCGTTATTGGAATCCGCGGCCTTGGCGTAGATGGTCACCGTGCCGCTATGCAACCCGGTCAATAGCCCGGTGATGCGATCCACGCTGGCAATGCTGGGATCACTGGAGTACCAGTAGATTGTCTGGTCATCCGCGGTGTTGGTAATGGTGCCGGTGAAGGAGGAACCAGTAAAAGAATTATCCAGTGTGCTGGCCAGAGAGCCAGTGAGCAGATAGGAGCCTCCGACGGCCAGGGTGGTTGGGGGGGTATTTACCTTGATCTCATTGACCAGGGAAGTGAAAACACTATTTGAAAAATTGGCTGCAGTTGCATTCTTGAATTTTGCTGCCACAGTTGCGGAGGGACCATAAGAAGAGTAATCGGGGTAACCCGATATTGACCCATCATTGGGATCGGTGATGCTGCTGGCAGCAGTGATGCCAGTAATGGCTTCTTGCAGAGTGTATTTTGCCAGTGAGTCAAAGTCGAAATTGTAGAGAACAATGTTGGCCGCATTGCTGGTGGGGAATTGAATGATTCCATCGGCAGAGAAGGGAACCAAAGCCGTGCTGGTGAAAAGAGAAGTAACGCCGGGAACGGCTACGACATTTGCTGAACGTGAAGCGCCAAAATTGGGTAAGTTAAAACTATTGATCTTACCGGCTGAATCTGCTGCAATCTTGATATTGGCGCCGGGCGCATGGCTGCCAGCATTATTGATTGTGGTGGCAATTGTTGCCAGTTGATTGGTCAGACTCACGGCGGCGCCATCCGGCACCAGCCAGGCATTGTCTTGCAGATCAAGAATTGATTTATTGGCAGTTACGGCTGGCAGGGAGGGGTACACCTGAATGGCACTTGTGCCCGAGCTATTGCCATTACTCCTGTTGTATTGCGCGTAACGGAAGTCGGTGGGCACGACGATATTGTCATAATTCCAGCTTTGGATGTAGATGTGGTTGTGATAAGAATCCGTCGGCAGCGATAGAGTACCCGTAAAGACAGCCGAATTTTGATTTTCTGGATAGTAATCGGAACTGACGTTTTCGATCTTGATGCTGCGGCTCAGTGAATTGTAGGCTCCGTCGGCAATGATCGTGATGTTCTTGAAATAGTTATCTTTGCTTTGATTGGAACTGATGATGCCCAATCCAGCAGTTGTTTTGACGTTGCGGATAATGATATTCTCAAAATTGTGCTGGCCGCCTGATTTGTAGAAGTTCATGGCCAGATTCTTGTTATATTTTGTAGAATCGAAGCCGGTATCTTCATTACTGGCGCCAACGTTTTCCAGAATGCAGTCTTTCATGACAAAACCAGCACTGCCCTCTGTTCCACCGCTGTCTCCGGCGAAATAAAACATGTACTCTCCCCGGTTCTTAGAAAGTCCGCTTCCCCCGGTGGGGTACATATCATATCCCTGACCATCGAAGATCAGGTTCTCGAAGTAAATGTTTTGAGAATAGATGTTGTAGCGTTCCATCGTGTTATTGATAGCGGCATTGCTATCGCTACGGGGAAGGCGGCGCAGGGTGACGGCGGGTTCCCCGCCGGCAGTCTTGTTCAGACCGATGTAAGAAGCATTGGTTTGGGAAATCCCTACGTAGTTGGTGGTGTCATGATCTGTGTAAATGCCATCGTCAAAGAAAACAGTCGCATTTACCAGCGGCCCGTTATGGGTCAAGAGCGAAACGCCGCCGATCTTCATACTGGTCAGATTATCCCCAACAAATACCTGAGTCAATGGGTACGTAGTTCCTTGATAATCAAGAGAGGTCCAACCAGCTTTCGCGGGATCTTGGGTGACCAGGTAGTAGTTCAGGGTGCCATCTGTAAAGGTATTGGTGGGCTCCACGTAAGAGCTGGAATTTTCCAGTTTAACTGTGATCTGGGAACCAGAAATGGCGGGGGGCGTTCCGCCATTATTGATGATGGCAGAAGCGGCTACAAGTTTTTGTGGCAGCAACCCGATCAAAAATGCCAGCGCAATCAATACGGGAATTGCTTTTTTAGTGTGCCACTGTGCGCTGTTCTGTTTACTGTTTTTTATTGACATGGAAGCCCCCGGTGAAGATGGATTAAATTAAAAACCGACCCATTAATGGGCCGGTTTCGCATTTGCTCGCTGAATACTCTCTCGACGTGATTGAGAAAGCGACCAGTTAAAGTATTCAGGTCATCACATCCACATGATTCCTCGATTTTACTTCAATTTATTGCGCTACGCATAAATTTTTATGATTTATTTACAACCAATTTATAACCCAGACGGTCGATATTTTGAATAATGTCGAAATCAGGGTCAATCTGCAGAAATTCCTTGCGCAGCAGATACACCAGGTATTTTAAACGGTTTCGTACCGAGGTGGAATTTTCTCCCCAGACAGTCTCGGCCAATTCCTGATAGTTGACTACCTTGGGAGCGTTCTTGGCCAGAATGGTTAAAACTTCGAACATCTTCCCGGTCAACTGAATGCGTTTGCTGCGGTAAACAACCTCGTAGGTTTTCAGGTCGATCGAGAGATCCACTTCAGGGAAGTTCATTGAAGTGACCGTCATCGTTTTTTCTGCGCGGCGCAATACAGAATGAACTCGCGCGATCAATTCGTCATTATTGAAGGGTTTGGTCACATAGTCATCTGTTCCGGCACGCAAAGCATTGACGATGTCTTCTTTGCGGTCTACGGCAGATAAGATGATCACCGGCACGTTGCTGACCTTGTGAATTTCTTCAAGAGTTTCCATGCCATCCATTTCGGGCATGAGCAAATCCAGAATAATAATGGAGGGGTTTACATCCACCAGCTTTCGCAAGGCTTCTTTGCCGCTCAATGCCCCAGAAACGTTGAAACCGTTGTTGATGAAGATCTGTTTTAGCAACGTGATTGTATCCGGTTCATCGTCAATGACCAGAACAGTTCTTCGTTCCGTTTGATGAAGTGAATCTAGATCGACACCGTTTCCAGAATTTGCTGACATACCCATCTCTTTAATGATCTCTTTTCCCATAAAACTAGCCTCCCAGCAGATTTCCCGCCATTCGGATTGGGGAGTACTATTGATATGCGTTATTTATTTGTAACCTTTTTGTCAATTAAATGATAAGAACTGCGTATCTGAATTATATCAATTCCGGAAAGTAATTCAAGCAGAAATATTGTAAAAAAAAGATATAGTAGGCAGAATTTAGACATTATTTACTATAATTTTGCGCCCATGTTATACTGCATACAGGTTTTCTCAGGAGAAAATTGTGCTGACACTGGTTTCGACCCCGATTGGTAACCTTGGCGATATGTCTCAACGCGCGCTGGAAACACTGCAGCAGGCGGACGTGGTGGTAAGTGAAGATACCCGTAAGACGGGCTTCTTGTTGAACCATTTCGAGATCAAAAAGCCGCAAATTTCTTTTCGAGAAGATAATGAGCAGCGGGTACTTCCTAAGTTAATGGAAGAACTAAATTCAGGACGTAATATTGCTCTGGTGACTGATGCCGGGACGCCGGCCATTTCGGACCCGGGATTTATTCTGGTGCGGGCAGCGCTGGCTGAGAACATCCCGGTGACGGCAGTTCCAGGCCCAACTGCTTTAATCATGGCGGTGATTCTTTCGGGGTTGCCGGTGCATAGCTTTACCTTTCGCGGATTTGGTCCACGCAAACACGGCCCGCGTAAACGCTGGCTGGCAATCGATGTTGCCTCTCCTCACACCCTGATCTTTTATGAGAGCCCGCATCGTTTGATCGCCTTTCTGGAGGATGCGCTTGAGGTTTACGGTGACCGGCAGGCGGCGGTGGCCAATGATCTGACCAAAAAGTTTGAAACGGTACTGCGCGGCAGCCTGAGTGAGTTGCTGGCTCAGTTTAAAGAAAATCCCCCGCTGGGCGAGTATTCAGTCGTCATCGCTGGTGCAGGGGAAAAGGATTTAGATAATTCAGACGAAGAGGATTAGCGCGTGGGCAAGAAATTGAATTTGGTGTTCACGTCGTAATAATCTTCATTCTCAGCATGTTTCAAGCGAGCAACGACCCAGTAGGTCAAGGGGGTCATCAGAACTTCGATGCTCACCTTGAAAATGTAATTGGTGACTACCAGAGTCCAGAACAAACTCCAGGGAAAAACAGAGAACGCGCTGGCCACGGCGATAAAGATCAAGGAATCCAGTGCTTCTCCAACCAGCGTCGAACCAATGGTCCGTGACCACAGCCACTTACCGCGGGTAAGCACTTTCATCTTGGCCAGGATGACCGAGTTGGAAAATTCCCCGGCCAGGTAGGCCGTCAAACTGGCAATGACGATGCCTCCGGAGCTGACGCCTCCCAGCACGTTATTATAGGCCATTTGCCCGGTTTGGGCCTGCCAGGTGGCTTCACCGGGCATGATACGCACCAGCCAGAAAACCACGGCGCTCAAGGCCAGGCAGCCAAAACCCGTCCAGATGACGCGACGAGAGCGCTTGAAGCCATAAACTTCGGTCAGAACATCCCCAAAGATGTAACTGATGGGGAAGAGAATGGTGCCGCCATCGAAGGCTAACCGCAAGCCAAAGATGGAAACACCCCAATCGACAATCTTCGCAGAAGATGCAATATTGGAGACGATCAAAACGGTGACGAATAATGCCATGACCAGATCAAAATAATGATAAATACGCGGCTTTTGATCTGGGTTGGTGAAGGGGGAAAGGATTTCTTTTACGTTCATGTATGCTATTATAATGGGATTATCCTAATTTCTGGCG
>JAAZOQ010000278.1 GCA_012797695.1 Anaerolineaceae bacterium
ACCGCAGCGGGCCACCCGTCCCTGGCTGGGCCAGGTTGAAAAGGTGCCGGCTGCTTCCATCCCGGCTTACGATCCCACCTGTCCCCTCTGCCCGGGCAATAAACGCGCCAGCGGGGAAGTGAATGAGAATTACACTCAGACCTTTGTCTTCGATAATGATTTTCCGGCTTTGCTGCGCGAGGGGGCTGTTGCAGAACCGCTGCCTTCCACTCACTCTTTGCTCAAAGCTGAACCCGAAACCGGCCGCTGCCAGGTGATCTGTTTTTCGCCGCGTCACGATCTCTCTTTGCCAGCGATGGATCTGGCCAGCGTCAGTGAGGTGATCCGCACCTGGACGCGTGTTTCAGCGGAACTGGGGGCTGATCCGAACATCAACTACGTACAGGTCTTTGAGAATAAAGGGGCCATGATGGGTTGCTCCAATCCGCACCCGCACAGTCAGGTATGGGCCACTGCCCACATCCCCAATGAGCCGGCTAAGGAGCTGGCCAGCCAGAGTGACTATTTCGCTGAGCATCATTCTTTGCTCCTCATGGATTACCTCAAAGAAGAACGTATCGATCCGGTGCGGATTCTGGCCGCCAATGCTTCTTTCACTGCTCTGGTGCCCTTCTGGGCCATCTGGCCGTTTGAGACAATGATCATTGCCAACCAACCGGTGCAGCGCCTGCCTGAATTGAGTGAGACTCAGGTATCTGACCTGGCTGCTCTGTTTTTGGACGTAACCCGGCGCTATGATGGGCTGTTTGGGGTGTCCTTCCCCTATTCGATGGGCTTTCATCAGGCGCCTTATGATGGCAAGGAGCATCCTGAGTGGCTGCTGCACATGCACTTCTATCCGCCGCTGCTGCGTTCCGCTACGGTACGCAAGTTCATGGTGGGTTACGAGTTGATGGCGATGCCGCAGCGCGATCTGACCCCCGAAACTGCCGCGGATCGGCTGCGCTCAATTCCCATTGCTGAGGTGAAATAATGCCTGCTTATGAGTTTTATCCTGAGGTTGAACCTTTTGCGATTCATCAGATTGCAGTATCTCCGCGCCACACTCTTTATGTCGAAGAGGTGGGCAATCCGCAGGGTTTGCCGGTGGTCTTTCTGCATGGCGGCCCGGGGGCTGGCATTCAACCCAAATACCGCCGTTTCTTTGACCCCGAGAAATTTCACGTTGTGCTGTTTGCTCAGCGCGGTACCCCGCCCAGCGCTCCGGTGGGAGAGTTAGCCGAGAATGACACCGATTCATTGGTGGCCGATATCGAGACCATCCGCCAGCAGTTGCACATCGAGCGCTGGATCGTTTTTGGCGGTTCCTGGGGCAGCACGCTGGCCCTGGCGTATGCCATTGCTCATCCGCAGCCGGTGTTGGGGTTGGTGCTGCGCGGTATTTTTCTGGGCCGGCAGCGCGAACTGGATTGGCTCTACCGCGAGGGCGGTGCCAGTCGCATCTTTCCGGAGGGCTGGCGAAAGTTTGTCGAGTTCATTCCTCTGGAAGAGCGCGGTGATCTGATCGCGGCTTACGAACGGCGTTTGTTCGGCACGGATGAGGCGCTGAAGCTGGCTGCGGC
>JAAZOQ010000279.1 GCA_012797695.1 Anaerolineaceae bacterium
GCACGCAATTTGTCCGCTTCATGTTTACGCGAGGTTACGTTGTGGAAGATCAGCAGCCATCCTGAAATCTGTTTTTCTGGGTCGAGCAGAGAACTAACCTTGACGTCATAATAAGTAGGTTGTCGGCGATTGTTGAGCGAGATTTCCAACTCTTTTGGAGAAAAGTGATCCTTGCTCAATTCCAGAGAAGAGAGTTGTGGGAAAAGATGTTCAATTGGTCTGCCGATAAGCAGGTCGGGTCGGACGCGATTCATCTTGCGGGCGGACTGATTCATCTCGACCAGCCTCTTTTCAGAGTCCACGATGAAGATGGCATCGTTGATCTGGTCGAGTACAGCATCGCGGGCAATGGGCATGATGTCCAGAATGCGTGTCCGCAGCAAACTCCAGCCGATAATTAAAATGGAGGCGGCAATGGCAGCGAGAAAGAGATAATCCTGCTGCAGCGAAAGCCAGTCTGGCAAATCGACCATGCTGAAGATCCACGGGATGAGGACCGCAAAGAGCAGATACCAGTAGCGGTCCCGGGCCCAGTGAGGGGCTTTCAGGTAAGCAATCAACAATGTCACAAAGTCGGCCAGCAAAAAGACGTTCAGGTAAATCATCGAGAACCAGAACCAATATCCATATTGGCTGACAAGATAGCCTGGGAAGGGGAGGCCATTGGTTTGAATAAAGGCATTGAGTCTGAAAGCAGTGGGCCACAGATTCGTCCCCAGCAATACCAGATTGATTAAGGGCTCGATAAAGAAAACGGGTACGAGATAACGGTGAAAAAGTTTGAAGCTTTGCGTGTAGGTGAGAATAAAATAAAAGTATTGGAGCGGGATCAGGGCAATAATGATGTACTGGATGTTTTCCCAGAAGATCTTGTAATCAATTTGAAAGGAGATTGACTCAAGAAAATAAGCCAGAGACCAAAGGGAGACAGAAAGCGCCAACCCAGCCAGATGTTTTGCACCAGGGATGCTGCGATGGCGCCAGACATAGAAAGAGATCCCCAGCGTCAAAAAAAAGATAAATACGGCCAGGCAGATGTTTAAGTAATTAGGCCACGTGTAAAATGGCATTGCGTTTTCTCTCAATTAGTTAGACCGAAAATTATTGTCTTTGTTATAATTATTATAACGATTGTCAGCAGAAAACAAAATTTACAGTTTTGTAGTCTGTTGAGAGGGAAACATTAGTGTAGTTTAGCGAGATCCTATGCCATTCAGTGATTATTCTTTCACCCCCAGCGAGTTTATCTTATTAAATGGAGACAAATTTGCTCCTGAGAAAAAAGGCGAGTCCGGATTGCCTCTTTTGTGTTCGGATGGAACCGTGGATGGAAATTACCTGGCAACCTTGATGGTGGCTGCGGCTATTCTGGCTACTGAAGATGAAAATGGGCTGACTCTTGAGCCAGTCACTACCCGTAAGCTGCTTGGGCTAAAAGAAAAGACCCATCTGATCATTCGGCCTGCTCAGGTAACTCCGAACTGGAATGGATTTACTCTTGAATCGGGGATTCTTTTCATCGCCAGTCAAGCTTTTGCGGTACCGGGTGATTACAGCGTGCGCAACACGGTCTACAATATTTTGGCTGAGGATCGCGCTCAGCCTTGGACGAAGATCATTGAACTGGTGGAATGGGGGTTGGCCAGCAGCAACTGGTTGATGCCCGTGGAAGGTGCGGCAGCTTCTGTTTTTTCTACTCCCTTCATTTGTCCGGCCAAAGTACGTGAGCTGGCACTGTCTCAACCGGCGGCTCCCGTGATCAACCTGCTGTCTACCTGCAAGAAGACGCGTCCAGAAATCTGGCGCCAGTTGATCGATGAGATCACGGAGGCTTTTCAAGAACGCGAGTTATAAAGTCCATGGTTGCGAGAGATAAAAGAGAAGGGTTTTCCTTCTCTTTTTAGTTAAAGCTATGTCACAACACAGTGTTTATTTATAGCTATTTATATTGGAGAGCAACAGTTCTCCTATAATTTTCAACCTCAAACTGGAATTTATCGGCGTGTACAAAATCGAGTTATTTACTCCATTCTTTTTTCAGTATTGCATATTGAATGGTATTTTCGTAGCGTGGTGTTCCATTAGGATTATTAACGAAAGATACAAACTCCATAAACATTCCCTCGCGGCGCATACCGAGTTTTTCACAGAGTCGCTGGCTCGATGAATTATAATCTTCTGTATACGCATAAATACGTCTTGCACCTTTTTCGCGGAATAAATAATCAAAAAAAGCACGAGCAGCTTCATAGGCGTAACCTTTGCCTTGATAGTCCTTGTTAAGCATCCAACAAGGACTAAATGTATCTAATACAACCGCTTTTTCTTTTGGATTAGCCGCTTCGGGGTAAGCATCTATCTCGCCAATGACCTTACCGTTCTCTTTCAAAACTATTGCGAAATAATACTCCTTTTCGCCGACTCTTTTTTGCATCTCTGTTCTTGCTTCCTCAAGAGAATTCAGTTTCATGCAAGCAAAACAATTTACCATCGGTTCTTTCAGATATTCAAATGCATCTGCCGCATCACTTTCAAGAAATGGACGTAAAATCAATCTTTTTGTTTCAATCATAATCTAGCCTCTAAATTTTTTTTGACCAGTGGAACTGCTTGCCTTTTCGACAAATCTCTACATTTGTCCATTTTCAATGCAGCTAATACAAAAGAGAGAAGATATTTCTTTTTTCAATATCGGTTTCAATTCCATTGCATGGTTGGATTTCAACTTTATAATTAAACTGAGTTTTACTAAGAAATCAACTATTTAGTAAGACATAACTTAAGTTAAAACGAAGACTCTCACAGGGTATAATTTGGACAGTTTATTCATCCGGGAACTTCCATGATCCATTGGTTACAAGACAAATTGGCTGAGCCATTTCGAGCAAAACGTCTGATCGCATCTGTGTTGGTGGCGGCATCTGTGGCTGCCCTGGGATGGCTGCTGACCCTGCCTCAAGGATTCATCAGCCTGAAGATCACCGCGGTATGGGTTTTGCTGGCGCTCTTGCTCAGCGCGTTTCTTTATTTTGCTGGGCAGCCATACCTGCAAAAATATCCCTTGAGCCGTTTTGGGTTTGCCGTGGTTTTGGGGCTGGGGTTGCTGGCCGCTTTTTTTACCAGCACGGTATTGACGAGTACGTCCCGATATATCTTCCCCTTGCTGCCTCAGCATACGCTGATCCTCACCAGTTCGGGCGGTGAGGTATCGATCCGGCCGGTGGAATGCGAACTGACTACATTGTATATCAATACATTCCAGGGTGCGGAAAATATCGAGCGCGCTGAGAATGGGGCTCGTCTCATCTTTCGCGACCCGGCGCAGGTGAGTTGGACGGGATGGACGGGCAGCCAATGCAAAATATACGTGCTTCGGGGCGAGACAGCGGCGACATTGACGGTGCAGTGGGATCATGATCCCAAATCCAGCGTTGATGTCGGTCTCTTAAATAAAGAAGAAACCCCTTTTGAGCACGAGTTTCCTTTACCGTTGGGGACGGAATTGGCCGTTGCAGTATTGTTGTGGCCGCTGGGAGCTTTTCTGACCGGCCTTTTGTGGCGTGGAATTCGTTTGCTTTTAGCGGTTTCTGGGGAAGCGAATGAAGACATGCTCATCTGGCAAAAAGTCTTCACGGGTCTCTGCCTCGGAACAGCCGCAGTGATCAGTGCTGGGGTGATCTATTTTGCTCAGCCTCGCTTGTCTGCACCTGGGGTTGACAGCAGCGTTTTTCAGGTAATTGGTAACGGGTGGATACACGGGCAGGTACCTTATCGCGATTTGTGGGATCACAAAGGCCCGTTGATCTATTTCATCGATGCTCTTGGCGTCCTGCTGGGTGGGGCAGGCGGCTGGGGAGTATGGGCAATCACTTCAATGATCTTCCTGGCCGCCCAGGTTTTGCTCTTCCGTGTGGTTCAGCGCTGGGCAGGAACGCTGGCGGCCGCGGGAAGTTTGCTGGCTTTTTCTCTGACCGCCCCGGCGGTGATGTCTGAGCTCAATCTGGTCGAAACTGTCAACTTGTTATTTCTGGCAGGTGGCTTGCTGTGTTTACAGCATGCCCTTGAAAAAGAAACCTGGGCGAGTCTTTTCCTGGCGGGGCTGTGTGGGGCGGGCAGCTTTTTACTGCGGCCGAATTTGATCTCCGTTTTCCTGGCCGGGGGCTTACTGTGGCTGTTGCTTTATCATCATCAGCCACACTGGTTGTGGCGAAGCTGGGAGGGGATGACCGTGGGCTTCATTACAGGGTTACTCCCATTTGGCATCTATTTCGCGCTCCAGCATGCCCTGGGAGACCTGTGGCAGCAGATGTTCCTGTACAATTTTGCGTATGTCGCGAGTTCTCCAGTAGAAGGCACTTTTTTCAGCCGTTTCTTTGCGCTGCCGCCGCAATTGATTGCCGTGATGGCCTTCCTCTTGATTGGGGGAATGCTCCTTCTGGTTCAGATGTCACAGGGAGAATTCTCTGAGGCACAGCGGCGTTTCGCTGGGCTGTTGTTTCTTACCATTGCCATTGAGTTTGTTCTTTCCCGTCTCTCCCGTCAGAGCTTTTTACATTATTCCACCGGGCTGGTATTGTTGGCGGCGTTGCTGGCGGGGATGATCTTGAAGAGGTTCGCGAGAGGGATCGAGCGTATTTCCTCTCCAAAATCGAGGCATGGAGTAGCAATGGCCTTCTGCGCTGCAGGAGCTCTTCTGTTCCTCTGCGAAGGGGGAATCCAGTTACGCACTCCAGTTCGCGGTAATGCGGAAGCAGCCATGATCCAGGAACATGCAGAGACGGTGACTGCCCGTCCGCATCTACTGATGTGGGGCGATTATGCGTCCTGGAATCTACTCAGCGGTTTGACCGCTGCGAACAAGTATTTCTACCAGTATCCGCTCTTCAATGAGAGTTATTGCACGCCTGAGATGGGACAAGAATTCTTACAACAGGTTGAAATGGCCCAGCCTGCGATCGTGGATACTTCCGCGATCAATCCCTGGGTTATTCCGCTTGACCCTGACGCCCGTGCTGAATATTTTCACCAGAATGGGCAATCGGTCCAAGAGAGCTGTTTGAACGGTTTTTTTGCTTATTTCGATAGTCATTACCATTTTGTCGAGACGCTGCCTGATCATTTCAGCGTTTATCTTCCATAAAATATTTTTAATGATTGGGGTAGGTATGGCTCAAAAGAAAACATGGCAGTGGAATCCTGAAAAGGTTGTTTTCCTTCTGGCACTTGTTGTCGGATTACTGATGTGTGTTTTTATCCCTTACGGCGCCGGGTTCGACGAGGAAGCGCATATTGTGCGTTATTTCGACGTTTCCGGTCTGCATTTCATTCCGAACCGCGGGATCGAGAATGGGGATTATACGTTAGGAGAGTTCATTAATCTTTCTTATCAACGCCGCAATTTTCAATCGCCAGCAACAGATCTTTTGAGCGGCAAGCTCTTCTGGGAAAAGCCGGATTGGTCGAATATGGCAGATGGAACGACCCGCTCAGCCTATTTCCCGCTGCTCTATATTCCTCAGGCAGTTGTAGCGGGTATCTTCTGGCGGGTTTTTGATTGGCCGATCATTCCTGGGGTGATCGTGATGCGCTGGGTCGGTTTTTTGATGTATTTTGGTTTGATCTATCTGGCACACAAGCAATTGCCTCTGGGCAGGCTTCTCTTTTTGATCATTGCTTTCAGTCCAATGGCGCTTTTTCAGGCGGCTACTTTGAATACGGATGGGCTAACCAATGCGGTGGGGATGCTCTTTATTGCTTATCTGGTCAAGTTGATCGTGGCGCGCGA
>JAAZOQ010000038.1 GCA_012797695.1 Anaerolineaceae bacterium
ACTAATAACTCGTAACCAAAGATCCTCCGGCCTCTTCAGAAGAGCGTCCCTCAGGCCAGGCTAAAATGCGGAGCCTGAGTGAAAAACGTTCCGAAACCAGGAAAATCTCTCATAACCCGGAGGACGTGCGTTCGAATCCACTCCCCGCTACCTGATATAAAAAAAGAGCTCAGACCGTTTCGATCTGAGCTCTTTTTTTGTATCAAAATTACTTATTGTCCTGCAGCAATAGCCGTCCAACCAGAAACAATCGCGCTCATTGCTTTGGAGAAAGAATCCAAGCTGGTCGGGAAGTAAATATTGCCATAGTCGCTTTCAGGCAGTAATTTTGATTTGACCTCATCAGGAAGGGTTACATCGCTACGAGCCGGGTGTGCATATCCCTGAGCGAGCATAATCTGGCCTTCATCAGACAAGAAGAAATCTTGTTCCAATTTAGCGGCATTGGGGTGTGGAGCTACAGCACTGATGTATTCAGTAAAATACATCCCCACGGTCGCATCTGAAGGAATAATCACCTGCAACGGTAAGCCAGTAGCATCCCGTTTGGCGAACCCGTCGAAATCGTATACAATCGAGATTGGGCATTCCCCTTTTTGTACTGAAGATACATTGAGAACAACACCCTGCGCCCAGTTACCGCTGTCACGTAATTCCTTAAAGAAATCGAGTCCAGGCTGAACATTGTTCTCATCACCACCGTGTGCATAAGCCGCTGCCAGTACAGAACCAGTAGCATAAGTAGATTGACTTGGGTCACGGCTGCAAATCATTCCCTTATATTCCGGTTTCAGAAGATCATCCCAGGTTTTCGGGGCATCCGTAACCAAATCAGTATTCACCAGGAAGCTGATAGCACCCCAGTAAGCTACAACCCAATAGCCATCAGGGTCCTTCATGTTGTCGGGAATCTTATCCCAAGAGGTGTTCTTGTATGCCATGGCAAGGTTATTTTCCATTAAATTTCCCAGGAAATCAAAACCGATATCCGCGACATCCATTACCGGAGCATCTTTTTCTGCCAGTAGATGTGTAATTTCTTGAGCGCTGGTCATATCCGTATCAGTATGGACAATACCATACTGATCTTCGAGGGTCTTCCAGATATTTCCGAAATTTACCCAATCGTCTGACATTCCATAGCTGACAATCTGACCTTCGGCCTTGGCACCGGAGACTTTTGCAGCTTCTTCATCGACGGTTGCTGATTCAGTAGCTTGTTCCCCTTGAGCTTCTCCCGAAGTAACTGCTTCGGTCGCTTCTGTTGTCACAGGGGTCACAGCCGCGGCAGGAGCACAACTCGCAATTGAGACCGTCAAAAGAGCAACCAACACAATCATTGAAAAAATCTTTTTCATCTCTTGTATCTCCTTCTCAAAGATTCCACCATTGGGGGGTGGGTATAGCCATGGAACGGTAATTAACTGAACTATCTGGCGGTTACATGCGCTGATTCCCGACCGCCTTTGCTGGAAACCCAGATGATGAGCAAAGAAGTAATCCAAGCAACAATAAAACTAATAACTGCCAAAGCACTGGCCTGACGCCCATCAAAACGGGTGAATTCGACAAGATAAATTGGGAAGGTTTTGAAGCGTGTTCCCACGAGCAGGTTAGTCAGAGTAAATTCTGAGAAAACAGTTGAAAATACCAGTAAACAGCCATTAATAATGCCTGGCAAAATATTAGGCATGATTACTTTCACAAGAATTGTCCAACCACTTGCTCCCAGACTTTGAGCAGCTTCCGTCAGCGAACGGAAATCTATCGCGTCCAGTGAATTAATCAGGGGGCGATACATAAAAGGCATTGACAATACCATACAAGCCGCAATCAAAATCGCCGGGTGATTAATAATTGGAAGAGGAACTTTTGAATAAAACCGAATCAAACCCAAAGCCAGCACCACTCCCGGTACGCCAAAAGAGAAACTGGCAATTATCTCAACAAAAGGCTTGCCTTGGGGAACCTTCAACCGCATCCAGTAAGTAGTCGGGGTAACCAGCACCAACAGACAAAGCATGGTAGCGAAAGAAGCAATGAAGGAATTCTTTAAGGTAAGAAGAAATTGCGCTCGTGAGGTGACCTCTTTCCACCAATCCAGCGTGTATCCCTCCGGCCAAAGAGTATGATCCCAACGTGTGGAAATGGAGAAAACAAACGTTGCCAAAACTGGAATGATCATAAATAAAAGGAACAAGATAATGACGATCGGACGCCACAATTCACGATTTTTTTTCATCGATAAGCTCTCTTTGAATGATTCGATAAGGCCATATAGCCAGTCACACAGACCATCATGATCAACAAGGAAATAATGGCCAGGGCGTCCCCGAGTTCAGCTTCCAATTGGACCTCTCCAGAAATAAGAGCCCCGATGCGGATAGTGATCAGATTCACGTCTGAGCCAGTCAGGGTCCATGCCGTAGCGTAAGCGCCGAACGAGTTGGCAAACAGGAGCAAAAATCCACTCGCCAATGCAGGGAACAGAACCGGTAGCGCTACTTTTATCCAGTATTGGAAAGAAGAAGCGCCAAGGTTCACCGCGGCTTCCCGCCATTCGCGCTTCAACCCCTGTAATGCCGGGATAATGAGCAAAATCATTAAAGGTAATTGAAAGTATAAATACGCGATAGTCAGACCAGCGATGGAGTAAATTCTAAAGTTTGGATAGAGGTTGATCCCCATTTGCTTCAACAAAATGGTGATAACACCAGTGGAGCCCAAAATCACGATGAAGGCAAAAGCCAACGGAGCTCCACCAAAATTTGTGGTCACATCGGAAAGCGCAGTCAAAAGATCGCGAAAGAGTTTCTTCTTGGTCGTAACGATTGCATAGGCAACCAGAGTACCAAAAATCATGCCCAGAAACGCTGTGACGGCAGAAAGTTTAATACTGTTCCCAAAAGATTCCAAAAAATTCGGATCCGAGGCTCGACGATAGTATTGAAGCGTCAATACGCCATTTTTTGTGAGACTGGATTGAATAATTGTCCATAATGGAAGGAGCTCAAAAGCTATTCCAAAAAGGAAGAACGGGAAAAGTCCTAACCATGCTACCCATACAGTGGAACGTTTTTTTGCCGGTCTGGCCGACAAGGAAGAAATAGCCATATTATCCTTTTCTATTCCAGAGATAGACGCAAACCATCCACAGCAATTTGTGCCTTTCCTTGATAGTGTTGGTGAATTTGAGAAAGTAAATCAACCCGAAGCGCCGGAGGGTAAAGATGAGTAACCACCAGAGATTTTACGTTGCTTGCCTGAGCAATCAGCCCAACCTCATCTGCATTCAAATGATCTTCGGTTTGCCAACCCGCCGGGAAAGAACATTCACTGACCAACAAATCAGCCCCACTCGCCAGTCGAGTTAACTCACCTTGCTGAGAAGCGTCACCCGAATAAACTAGCGAATGCCCTCCCTCTTCTAGTCGGAAAGCCACACTGGATTCGGTATGAGCAGTTGGCCCAGATTGAACCCGTAAATCACCGAGTAAAAACTCGTCACGATAGACTTCCCGGATTTCAAGAGAATAGCCGGATGGGAATACGTCTGGATAGAGATCGTAAATATGCAGCAGGAATTCATTGCACCCACGGCAACCAATGATCGTGAATTTTTTTTGACGCACCGTTTCAGGCGCCGAATTGAAAACTTGCAGTAAGGTGATCAAATCCAGAGTATGATCAGGATGAAGATGAGAAAGAAACAAGTAATCAATTTGATCAACAGAGAAACCGATATGATTCAAACGCGACAACGACCCTGGGCCAATATCCATAAGCAAACGCAGTTGAGGAGTAACAACGAACAAACCAGCCGGAGAGTGATTTTCGACCGGGACAGCGGTTCCCGTTCCCAGAAAATATATTTCCATCACGTTTGGGGAAGCAAAATTGCGCTTTTCTGAATTCGAAGTTGCTGCATTCATCATCTATATAAATCCGCATTGAGAAGTATTTAGAGAAGCACAAAAATTTTATTTTAATACGCACAAGAAACAAATATTATTATAACAATTCAAAACATATTTGTCAACAAACTACGCAAACAACAAAACAAAAACAAACATATTTCATAATATATTTGTGCTTTTTTATTTCATTTGAGCACGCTCTTACATTGGCTCCCGAAAAGATACCTGCTCAGATCAAACAGAAGCGGACTTGGCAAGTGGCTTATGTCAGGGCGACAACCCCAGGGCAAACCACATTCACCCACTATACTGAATCAGCACTCAAAGCTACTGGATAAATGACCTGCGCTATGACCACTTACAAACAGAAAAATGATAGAGAACTGGCTGAAACGTGAAGAAGCAAGCATAGTGTGCAAAAGTCTTTCAGTCGGCAATTGTGGATGAATCCGTGCCGTTCAAGAGACAGATCCTTCGCTTAGAAATGTTCGGGGAATTTACTTCGATTATTGGGGAAATGACACGTTATTGAGTTTGGAGAATATGTCTAGCCGAATCTTGCTGAGTCGGAACTAAATTATCTATGCGATGGCCCTCCCACGAGGTTTAATCATCAAACGATTTCCTGTATAATTCGGGAAAGATGAGTTTTTTACTGGAGAAAATCCATGCATAGTGACATGACATTACTTGTAACGATCGTTTCTGCGGTAGGTTTTGGTTTACTGGCTCAAATTTTGGCACATCGCTGGCATATCCCGGCTATCGTTCTTCTATTAGGGTTTGGGATTCTTCTGGGCCAAAGTGTTTTGAAGATTGTGCAGCCGCATGTACTGGGTACTGGTTTGAGCATTTTGGTCAAGCTGGCCGTAGCCATCATTCTCTTTGAAGGGGCCCTCAATCTGGACTTGAAGTCTCTCAGTCAATGTGCTACGGAAGTGCGGCGTCTGGTCACAGTGGGGGTACTTCTTTCATGGGGATTGATCACGCTGATTGCCCGCTTCATAGCTGGTCTGGAATGGCCGATAGCACTTCTCTTTGGAGCGCTGATGACGGTCACCGGGCCAACAGTTGTCCAGCCGCTTTTGCGGCGGATCCCGCTTCCGCGCTCGATCAAGACAGTCTTGGAAGGTGAAGCCATTCTGGTTGATCCAATTGGGGCTATTCTGGCGATTGCGGTTCTGGATGTAATTTTGGCTACAGCCACACACAGCGCAACAGGCTGGCTGAACATTCTGTGGGCATATTTTGGACGCATTTTGATCGGCGGTACTGTAGGTGCTTTAGGCGCATTCGGTCTGGCTTTCTTACTTAAGAACAATAATCTGGTTCCGCAGGAATTAAGCAATCTGGTAGCTCTGGCATGTGTCTGGGTAACTTTTGGAGTAGCCGAACAGCTTCAAAGTGAAGCCGGCATCATGGCAGTAGTTGCGATGGGTCTGATTACACAAAGCCGCGGTATTCCCGGCTTGCAGCGTTTGCGCCGCTTCAAGGAAACTCTTACCACTCTGGGAATTAGCGTGATCTTTATCTTGTTGGCGGCTGACCTGGATATCACTTCCTTGTGGAAGGAAGGAGCCATGGGACTGCTGGCAGTATTTCTGATGATGTTTGTCGCCCGGCCTTTAGCAGTGTTTTTCTCCACCTGGCACACCCGGCTGGACTGGCGCCAAAAAACTTTCATCGCCTGGGTTGGCCCACGCGGGATTGTGGCGGCTTCGATGGCTTCGATCTTTGCCCTTGCCTTACAAGAAAGTGGCTTGCCGGGGGGAGAACATCTTTTGGCGTTGACCTTTCTGACAATTCTCTTAACGGTTACTGTGCAAAGCCTGACAGCAGAAAAGATTGCCCATTTGCTCGGACTCTTAAATCGGGGCGAAGAAAAGGTATTTGTGGTAGGGGCCAATAAATTGGGATGCGCTCTGGTTAAATTGTTCCAGAAATATGCGCGGCCAGTTTTGCTGGTTGATACCAACCGTACCGCGGTGGAGCACGCACGTGCCAAGGGGTTGGATGCTGTGTATGGGAATGCTTTGGAGGAAGAATCCCTCGAAGAATACCACGTGGAAGAATATGCCACCTTTTTGGCGGTTACCTCCAACTCAGAAGTAAACGTATTGGCGTGTCAATTGGCCAATAATGAATTTGGGGTGGAGCGAACCTATCCTGCTTTGAGTAACCCCACCAAAGGAGCCAACCCGGCGTTATTAAAACAGACAGGTGGAAAACTGGCCTTTGGACGGCCAATAGACATTCAAGCATGGGAACTGTCCGACGAGGAGATTCACGAATTTACCTGGCTGATTCCTGACCGGCAGCCTGCTCTCCGTGCCGAAGAGGTGCCGTTCCCGGCTGGGATTTTACCCCTTCTGCGGATTCGGCGCGGAAACATCGAGCTTGTTCACACTGAGCAATCCTGGCAATCAGGAGATGAGATTGTGGTGATCAGTACCTTCGCTCAAGAAACGGTTAAGAAGCTACTGGGTGGGCTTATTTAAGTGAAAGCACGAAAGAGGCTGGATGAATTGGTTTGATTGGCAAGCGAAGCTGAAAAAACGGTCGAACTTTATGGGTGGGATCCTGCCGATTACCTGGGCGCAGGTCCCCGCGGAAGTCGTGGCTGGGGCTTCTCTGGCTGCCATTGCCATCCCCGAAGTAATGGGCTATGCTCAAATTGCCGGCATGCCCATTGTCACTGGTTTGTATACTCTCTTGATCCCAACTGTGCTTTATGCACTGTTCGGCTCTTCCAGACACCTGGTAGTAGGGGCTGATTCAGCCACAGCCGCAATTATGGCCGCCGGATTAACGGGGTTGGCAACGACCGCTTCCGCTGAATATGTGGCCTATGCGGGAATTCTGGCGCTGATAGCAGCCTTCTTTTTGCTCATTGCACGTCTGGTGAAATTAGGCTTTCTGGCCGATTTTCTTTCGCGCACCGTATTGATCGGTTTCTTGACGGGGGTGGGAATTCAGGTGGCGATCAGTCAGCTCCCGGGCATGTTGGGCATATTGGGTGACGGGACGGATGTCATCCATGCTTTGACGCACACTTTCCAGCAATTTGGTCAGATCAACCGGTATACGCTGCTTGTCTCAGCCATCGCTTTAGGAATTATTTTGATTTGCAAGAAGATCAGCCCCAAAATCCCCGGAGGGTTGATTGCAGTGGCTGCCGCTATTGTGATCAGTAGCTCACTCCATTTGTCTCATCTGGGTGTCGATATTCCGGGCACGGTTTCGCAAGGATTCCCGATACTTGGTTTCCCTGGCAGTGTCTCCTTGAGTTTAAATACTCTCTACCACCTGTTGGGTGTCGCGTTTTCAATGTTCATTGTAATTCTGGCACAAAGCGCGGCTACTTCTCGTGCTTATGCCGTTCGCTACAGCGAAGAATTCAGCGAAAATGTCGACCTGGTTGGGCTGAGCCTGGCAAATATTGGCGCGGGCCTCAGCGGAACGTTTGTTGTGAATGGAAGCCCAACGAAGACCCAGGCAGTCGATAACGCTGGCGGCCGGACGCAGCTCTCTGTTTTGGTTACTTCTGCTATTACCTTGCTTGCGCTGCTGTTTTTGACTCAGTCTTTATCGTTTATGCCAAAAGCAGTACTTTCGGCAATTGTTTTCACTATCGGTATCGAAATGATCGACGTAAAAGGAATGAGCCAAATTTACCGGGAGCGCCCGGTCGAGTTTTGGGTATCTCTGATCACCGTACTGGTCGTGGTCTTTATCGGCGTGGAGCAGGGTATTTTGTTGGCAATCGTGCTCTCGATTTTGATCCATACCCGGCATGGCTATAAGCCCAAAGATGTTCTGGTCACCGTTGACTCCACCGGCAAACCTCATACAGTTCCCGTCAGCGCCCAAGCAGAGCTTCAACCCGGACTGGTGATTTATCGATTTCATCACAGTATGTACTACGCCAATGCCGAATTGATGCAGCGAGAAATTCTGAACTTGATCGACTCATCCCAACCAGTGCTGAACTGGTTCTGCATCGATGCAACCGCAGTGGATGACGTTGACTTTTCCGCCGCTGCCACCCTGCGTGAAATCTATCATCTGCTGGCAGCAAAGCAAATCCGCCTGGTCATGACCGCAGTCGAAAGCGATGTTCGCCGTGAACTGGATGTGTCTGGTCTGACGGACCTGATCGGGAAGGATGCTTACTTCGAAACGTTCTTCGATGTGGCAGAGGCTTATCAGAAAATGGCGGCTTCAAGCAAGCCAGTAACTTAATCCATTTGTAAATACTTGCATGGCCCAGTCGAGCCTTCAGTCTGAATCAGCCTGTCGGAGGGCAGGTATAATTACTTTATGACTTCCTCCCCATCCCCCAATAAAACTGGAAAGATCGTGAGCCTGGCTTTGATTGGCGTGGGAGTGGTGCTGCTGTCACTCAGTCTGATTCCTGGGGTGGGGATGAAAATTACCCTGCCGTTGGTTTTTCTGATGTCTGGGGCAGCCTGTATTTTAGCCGTTTTTTCTCTTACTCCGCGCTTTCGCTGGGCAGCCTCTCTGCTGATTCCAGGCAGCCTGCTGACATCGCTGGGAGTGGTATTCTTGTTCAATTCAATTACCGGCGACTGGAATGCCTGGGCCTATGCCTGGCTACTGGTGCTGGCAGGTACCGGAGTAGGCATAATCCTTGCGGCTCGCGAGTTGAAATGGCCAAGGGGTGTGATTTTCGTTGGCCTGGGACTGTTGATCGGCGGTTCGATCCTTTCTTTTGTATTTGGTGCAATCGCCGGGGGACTTTTTATCGAGGTGGTGGCGCCCATCCTCCTGGTGCTGGCCGGCCTGGTGATTTACCGTATCGGCTGGGAGAA
>JAAZOQ010000280.1 GCA_012797695.1 Anaerolineaceae bacterium
AACTGATCACGGAATCCAGTGAGCTCTTTCTGACTTCCGCCAGCCGCACTCCTTCATGTTCGGCAATAATCTGCGTCACCAGCGGAGAGCAGAATCCGCCCTGGCACCGGCCCATTCCGGGCCGCACTCGCCTTTTGAGAGCATCCAGCGTGGGTACACACAGCGGTGAATTCAAGGCATCCAGAATCTCGCCTTTGCTGACTTCCTCACAGCGGCATACAATGACCCCGTAATCAGGGTTCTGGTGGATAAGGGCGTCCCGTTCCTCGTCGCTCATCTCCGCCAGCCGCGGCGGAGCCTGCCGGGTCGGGTCGTAGGTCGTATTCTTCGTGACTGGCTTTTCTTTAGAAAGATATTCGACTGCCCACCCGCTGATATCTTCAGCAATGGCAGGAGCGGCGGTGATCCCAGGCGATTGGATTCCGGCGGCTTCGAGGACATTATCGGTAAATATTCCCTTGCGCACCACAAAATCCTCTTCATAAGTGGGTGCCCGCACTCCGGTGAAATAGGCAATGATGTCGCTGAATTTAAGATCCAGGGCAATGTGCTGCTGGAAGCGGATGATCTGCTCCACTTCTTCCCGATGGGTTGCAGTATCTTCTCGCTCTGGTGTCTCGATCGCATTTGGTCCAACCAGCATGTTGCCGTGTACTGAATGGATCAGGCCAATGCCCTTGGTATTGCTGTGCATCACCTGAGAGAAAAGTTTGATCCGTCCCAACAGACCGCGAGGAACTTGCACATTCTGGTAAGGGAGAATACTGAAAGGCGATTTCTCCATGCTGGTGTGCACCATATAACCCACTTTTTTATCCGTGATGATGTCGGTGCCCCGGCGTGGATGAATGGTAAAGGTGCGATCCCCGGCCATCTCAGCGATTTTATCCGCGTAAACTCCGGTCGCATTGATGACCAGTTTGGGGTACAGTGTACCCCGGTTCGTGCTGACGCTGAGGATGTGCCCTGCCTGCACTTCAATGCCCAGCACTGCCGTGTTGAGAAAAACTCGGGCGCCGTTTTTGATCGCATTTTCGGCCAGAGCTACTGTCATTTCCATTGGGTTTGTAATACCACCGCTGGGCATGAACATGCCGCCAATGATGAAATCGGGAATGCTGGGTTCGTGTTGAAGCAATTCTCCCCGTTCCAGCCAGCGCACCCCTGGGATACCCATGGTCTTTCCGCGCAGCCTTAATACTTCTACGATCACCTTTTCCCAGGGCTTACAGCAAAGCATGACCTGTCCTTTTTGTTCAAAGGGAACTTCTAGCTGACGGGTCAATTCGGCATACATGCGATTGCCACGCAGGTTGTATTTCAGCTTTTGCGAGTGCTTCGGGAAGTTGATACCCACATGGATAACCCCACCGTTGGCCTTGGAAGCTCCTGAAGCCACGTCTGCGCCTTTTTCAACCAGAACGGTATCCAGATTCCATTTGGAAAGCTCACGGGCAATGGCACAGCCAGTGATCCCTCCGCCGATGATCAATACGTCTGGCCGCTCCCCTTCCAGACTGCGATCCTGCACTGTAGGCAAATGTGGATGAGGCTCAAACCCTCGCAGGTGAACGTCATTGATGACCCCACGGGAATGTTTCTTGTC
>JAAZOQ010000281.1 GCA_012797695.1 Anaerolineaceae bacterium
AAAGAGGCCATGTCTGATGTGCGAGCCATGAGGGTTCGTCAATGGGCCTTAGAAGGCGTAAGAGATTACCTTGCCGCGATTCAGGAGCAGGAAGCGTTCGTGAGAGGCCCGCGGGTAGAGCGTGGCCAGCTCTATGATGCACAGATTCGAATCGCCAGGCTCAAACGTTTGCGTGGGGATGTCTCCGGCGCAAGAAAAGCCCTGGCTAAAATCAAGTTCTCACATGAATATTGGGCATCATGCTGGATTGCTGAAGCTTCAAGAATTTATTTGACCACAGGTGATAGCGTCAGGGTCAAAGAACTTACCAGAGTATTGCTGGCTCGGGCCCAGGAGAAGTTGGATCTTAGAAACGTAATTGGGGCTCTCGAAGCTGCTGCAATTCGTGCCGATCAAACCCTCGCGGACAACTACATCGTGGAGGTGATGAGATTGTCCGCCATTGAAACGCAGGACATTCCCGCTTGGCGATACAAGGTGGCAACGTCACTAGCAGAGTTGGGCCGTTCAGATGACGCTTTTCAATGGCTTGAACTCGCACGTGCTTATGGTGGGCCGGAAAGCTCCGAAACTGACCCCTGTATTGCCCAGGAGTTCCATTCACTCCGGAAGATGGCAAAATTCGGCGAAATCTGGGGGAACTGCCAATCAACAACAAGCACCATGTAAAACACTTTAGTGCATTCGCTGAACGGGTGAGCCGTCCAGCAGAAAGGGGACAGTGATGAATGCAAAAATGATCGGAGTTTTGGCAGTGCTGGTCCTTGCAGCTGTTTGCATTTTGATTGAACCAATCCTGGCGTGCGATTACGTAAACCCACCCGGGATCCTACTGAGACTCGCAAAATATAGTGACAAATACGCCGTGCCTGTTGTACAATGGTCTCATGTCAACCATCCGCGTCCGGCGTGATTTCAAGGGAATGGAACAACGTCGCTGCCGAGCGGCCCGCCTCTTCGCCACCGGCAAGCTTTCGCAGGCGGCGATCGCCCGCGCGCTGGGGGTCACCCGGCAAAGTGTCAGCCGCTGGTACCACGAGTGGGAACGCGGGGGGGCCTTGGCGCTGCGCGGTGCCGGTCGAGCGGGTCGCCGACCCCGGCTCGATCACGAGCAACTGCGGCGTGTCGAGCGGGCCCTGCGCCAAGGGGCGCCGGCGCACGGCTTCGAAACCGATCTCTGGACCTTGCCGCGCATCGCGGCCGTGATCGAGAGCGTCACGGGTGTCCGGTATCACCCTGGCCACGTCTGGAGAATCTTGGGCGCGCT
The DNA here is from genome assembly GCA_012797695.1 of Anaerolineaceae bacterium. Taxonomy (GTDB): domain Bacteria; phylum Chloroflexota; class Anaerolineae; order Anaerolineales; family Anaerolineaceae; genus UBA6107. The sequence goes on from JAAZOQ010000281.1 coordinate 1,268, forward strand.
CGGCTGGACGCTGCAGCGGCCTTCCAAACGGGCGCGGGAGCGCAACGAGGAAGCCGTCCAGGACTGGGTTGCCAAGCGCTGGCCCGCAGTAAAAAAAACGCCCGCCGGCGCCGGGCCTGGATCATCTTCCAGGACGAAAGCGGGATCTCGCAGCAGCCGGCGGTCCGGCGCACCTGGGCGCCCCGGGGGGAAACACCGGTCCTGACGCACGCCTTCAATTGGAAGAAGCTGTCGGTTGCCGCCGCCCTCGGGTACCGCTGGGATGGGCGCCGTTGCCGGCTCTGGTTCCAGACGCGGCCGGGAGCCTACGATTCGGCCAGCTTGATCGAGTTCTTGAAGCACCTGCGCCGGGACTTCCCGCGGGGCAAGGTGATCCTCATCTGGGACGGGCTTCCAGCTCACAAGAGCCGCTTGATGCGTGATTATCTCGACAGCCAGTCCCGCTGGCTGCAGGTGGAACGGCTCCCAGGTTACGCGCCGGATCTCAATCCGGTGGAGCCGCTGTGGGGCAACATCAAAGGCCGCGAACTGGCCAACCGCTGCGCTGAGGGCCTTGGGGACGCTGCCGCCGCGCTCCGGCGCGGAATGGCGCGGGTGCGCCGAACCCCAAGCCTGGCGCGAGGCTTCCTGCGTCACGCCGGTCTTTCTTTTTAAACTATCTGTCACCCTATTTTGCGAGCATCAGTAATACTGCCGGGTGTTGTTCAAGGGATCGGTAATGCTGGTGCGGACTCCGAGCGGAGACCATGTAAAAACCCAATCCGAGTACACCTCCGGCCCGCGGGGCCAGCGGATTTTGGTCAGGTTGCCCGCGGCGTCGTAGTCG
>JAAZOQ010000282.1 GCA_012797695.1 Anaerolineaceae bacterium
AAATGTCAATAGATATTTCGAAAGATCATCAGGTGAACAGGATGTGAAATGAAAGAAAAAAAACATGAGGATCGTCGCATTGCCCGTACCCGCGGAGCACTCACTCAGGCTCTGGCCGAATTGAGCCAGGAGAAGGGATATGAGAGCGTCACCGTTGAAGAGATCACCTCACGCGCCAACGTCGGACGAACGACGTTTTATTTGCATTACCAGAGCAAAGAAGAACTCCTGCTTGAAGGTCTGGAAAACCACCTTTCGCAGTTGGTGGATGAAATTACCCAACGCCCCCTCATTTTCTGGTTCCGCGAAAGCAACAACAGCCTGATCACCAGCATATTCGAAACCGTTAAAGAGAATGCCGATATTTTCTCGAGCATTACCAAAGAGCAGTCGAACAAAGTTTATGATTACTTCCGCCAGATGGTTTATCGGCTGTGCATGAAGCTGATCAATGAAAGCCCGTGGGCGCAAAAAAAGATCGATCACATTACCCTCCCCATCGATTACATCATCGATTACTTCTCGGGAGCAATCTGGGCCAGCGTCGTCTGGTGGGTACGCGACGATTTCAAAGAAACCCCAGAAGAGATGACCAATAATTTTCGGCTGATGTTCTTCCCGGGACTGCTGCGGGCATTAAGAGTGAAGAAATTTGCCGATCTGGTCGATTCGATTGGTGCCTAAATACCCGATTAAAACGACGCTCCCGGCTAAGCAAAGCCGGGAGCGTTATTCTATTCACCGATGATCTTGATCAGCACCCGTTTGCGGCGCTGACCATCAAACTCGCCGTAAAAGATCTGTTCCCAGGGGCCAAAATCAAGCTGTCCCTGTGTGATAGCTACCACTACTTCCCGCCCCATGATCTGCCGCTTCATGTGCGCGTCAGCATTATCCTCGCCGGTAAAATTATGTGCATACTGGGCTATCGGCGCATGTGGAGCCAATTTCTCGAGCCAGACGTCATAGTCATGATGCAAACCAGGTTCATCATCGTTGATGAAAACCGAAGCAGTAATGTGCATGGCATTCACCAATACCAGACCTTCCCGGATTCCGCTTTCCTTGACCGCGCTGGCCACTTCATCTGTGATATTGACGAAACCATAGCGCTGCGGCAAATTCATCCAGAGTTCTTTACGAAAAGATTTCATTGCTCTTCCTCATTCTTGGTTTTTTCTTATTCTACCTCAGACCATTATTCCCCCTACCCAGCCGGCCACAGCGGGCAGCGGCTGTGAATACATTCTTTGTTGTAAGCAAACTGCTCGCAACGAATAGAATGAGTCTGTAGCTGTTTCCCCATCTCGCTTTCGAGAAACCTGGCGGCCTCGATAAGTGCCAGCCAGCTATCGCGCTGGCAGCAGCGGGCTGCGTCGTAAGTGGCGATTTTCTGCAAAGCGGCGGTCGTTGCTTGCATGGCTAGCTGACGTTTATCCCCGGTGTAGGGGGTCGCTCCCTGCAAAACCGAAACAGCAATTCCTACTCCACTGGCAGCGCCGCAAATGCCATTGAATGCGCAGGAACCGCCCACAATGGTCCCTCCCCGCTGGATAGCGGTCAGAATCTGATCTTCCCTGATGTTTTCCCCGCTGTTGCGCAGAGCGGTCAGGATCACCGCCGGGACAAGAGAATGATGTTCCGGTCCGTGCATATGAAAAGCAGGATGCTGGCGAATCGTCTGCATCAGGGTAACGCAATCCGTTTCCCGGCTGTTCAGACACACGGCGCGGAGTATCGCCAGCGCATCGGAGCGATGACAATCGTTGCAAACAAAATGTCCGTTGACGCAGGCGGCGTCGGCCAACAACCTCCGGCCGCAATAGGTGCAGGTCTTCTCTTGCAAAGTAGCAAAATAGACCAGTTCAGCACCGCAAACCATGCACCCGGTTCGATGATCCTCACCAGTTTCACGGCCTGATTGACTGGGAAACAGGGTAGCATGCGGGTTTTTTGTGCCCTGGTAAAAAAACTTTCGGCGTTTTTCGGTCATGCGCAGAGGTTCCTTTTCAAGAATTCTTAGGCTTATTGTAACGCACGAAAACCGAAAAGAAAAAAGGCAGGCAAAATGCCTGCCTGATTTTGGCCCTCTACCCTGGTATCTCAGGAACGCTTGCTGTGATCAACTGCCGTCAAGATCTTCAGATTCAAGACCACAAAACGCCAGAACTGGTAGATCTTGGAATTCATGCGTGCTTTATCTTGCTTGGTAATTTCCATATTGCCTCCATCAGAAAAGGACTTACCTGACCATTATTCTGGGATGATCTTCCAGCCCGGGCGAGCTTTAAACTTCCAGATGAAGGTATGATGCAACACAAACTTCATCCATGCACCCGCCAGGCCCAGCTCCAGCAATGAAACAAAGAGATCCCGGCCCGTTCCATTCTGGTAATGCTTCTTATCCGGTACTACCGGGTACATGATCATCACTGCAGCATTGCCATCCCACAAAGAATCTCCCATGGAAGCAATGC
>JAAZOQ010000283.1 GCA_012797695.1 Anaerolineaceae bacterium
ATCCCGCAGTTGTACCACATCCGGGGTAATGGCGCCTAAATCTTCGGCGATGATGGGCAGATCACCTAATTGCTGCTTAATGGCATTAAAGAAATCCTGACCGGGACCTTTGACCCAGCGGCCAACTTCCGCGGTGGGCATGCCAAAGGGGATTTCCCAGTAGCCGGCAAATCCACGGAAATGATCCAACCGGACGATATCGACAGTCTTTAGCACTGAACGGAACCGTTCGACCCACCAGGAGAAATTTTGCTTTTTGTGTTCATCCCAGCGGTAGAGAGGGTTACCCCAGAGCTGCCCGGTCGGAGAAAAATAATCAGGCGGAACGCCGGCGACAACAGTGGGTTTACCGGTTTCATCCAGATAGAAGAGTTCGGGATGTGACCAGGCATCGGCGGAGTCGTAGGCAATGAAGATGGGGATATCCCCAATGATCTGGATTTCTTTTTCATGAGCATAGGCGCGGACGTTATCCCATTGCTGATAGAACAGGAACTGGCGCAGCTTGTGCTTTTCGATGGCATCGGCATGTTCTTTGGCAAATTTCTTGAGAGCTTCGGCCTTACGGCTGCGCAGTTCTGCCGGCCAGTTATCCCACGAAACACCCCCTTGATTCTCCTTAATGGCCATGAAGAGGGCAAAGTCGTCCAGCCACTGCTGGTTCTTTTTGCAGAAGGCGGCATATTCTTTTCGGATTGGGGCAGCCGCTGAGCTTTTGAAGTGCTCAAAGGCACGGTCGAGGAGTTTCAGCTTCCACTCGATCACCGGACCAAAATCCACGCTTCCTGCCTTGAATTGGGGCCGATCTGCTAAATCAACACGTGTTAGCAAATCGCTATCCATTAACAGGGCAGGGCTGATCAAGTATGGATTGCCCGCAAAAGCAGAAAAGCACTGGTAGGGGGAATCCCCATATCCGGTGGGGCCGAGCGGCAGAATTTGCCACAGGTGGCAATGGCTTTCGGCCAAAAAGTCAATCCATTTGAAAGCTTCCGGCCCCAGATCGCCAATTCCATCTGGCCCGGGAAAACTGGTGGGGTGCAGCAAGACACCCGATGATCGTTTGAACTCCATGAAAAGTACCTCCCGAAAATAACTTCTGAATACTATAGGATCGAATGATAAAGTTCAATGTATTTCTTCGCTGAAATTTGCCAGGAAAAATCCTGCTGCATCGCATTTTCTTGTATTTTACGCCAATCAGTCTGATTTAAGAAAATCTGGAGCGCTGTTTGAATGGTGGTGGCATAACAATGGGTATCTTGTTCCGCGCATAAAAAGCCGGTACCGTGGGCTGGATTCTTGCTGAAATCGACGATAGTATCGACTAGTCCGCCGGTAGCCATTGCCACCGGAACACAGCCATAACGCATAGCGATCAGTTGCGCCAGTCCACAGGGCTCATAGCGCGAGGGCATCAGCAAAATATCTGCTCCAGCATAAAGCCGATGTGAAAGTGCACCGTCGAAACGCAAAATGGTGCGAATTTGCTCAGGGTACTCCTGCTGCAGAGTGGTAACCTCTTTTTCCAGCGTCTTGTCGCCCGTACCCAAAACAATTAATTGCCAATTGCGTGTATCCAATAAGCGGATGGCAGATAGGATGGTGTCGATTCCCTTTTGCCGATCCATGCGGCCGATGAATGTAAGTAAGGGAATGTTCTCTTCTTGGGGGAGCGAAAATTCATTTTGTAAGGCCCGTTTATTTTCGCGGCGATCTTCGAGAGTGACGGCTGAGAAAGTTTGTTTCAGACAGGCATCCTTCTGCGGATCCCAGATCTGATAATCGATGCCATTGAGAATACCCATGATCCTGGTGCGCTTGGTCAGCAAGAAATTTTGCAGATCACAGCCATATTCTGGAGTAAAGATTTCTTGAGCATAGGTGGGGGAGACGGCTACTACTTTGTCTGCGGAGTTGATCCCCATGGGCAAAGGTAATTGTTTTGCCCATGACGGCATGCGGGGGTTGCGGCAGGGAGGAACGGCAAATTTTTCCAGGGCTTTCTCGGAACCAGTCCCCATAAAAGGTAGATTGTGCAGGGTGAGAATTGTTTTGACAGAAGCAAATTCGGGGAAGGCCTCAGACATTTTTCGAACTGCGTGCAAGGAAATAGCTGTATGCCAGTCATTTGCCTGAAGAATGTCGATCTGCCAGTGCAAGACTTGAGGTAATTTCAATGCTGCCAGTGAGAAAAAGATGAATTTTTCCGCATCCTGCTCGAAATTGGTGCCATAGACTGCCCCTGATTGCGAAATGGGCAATCCATCGATCAAATAAATGGGAATGTCGTATTTCTCGGTGACAAAGAACTGAATGTCCAGAAGCCGGTCCTGGTAGCGGATCTGACTGCTGCCAACTGGTTTCACTTCGATCCCAGATTGGCGGATGGCCGGGTAAAAGGGAATTGCCAGGCGAATATCGATTCCTGGCCGGCTGTGTTTGACGGCAAGAGGCAATGAACCAGCAACGTCGCCCAGACCGCCAACTTTGACCAGAGGGTCAGCTTCTGCGGCAATGAACAGGATGCGAAGCGGATGATCAATCATAAATTGTCTTGCAGACACTTTCGTAAAGCAAAGAATTAATGGACCATTTCGATGTAATCTTCTGAGGTGGTTTCCTGGATATCCACGCCGAGGAATTGGATCAACTTTGCGACGAGATCTGCTTTATTTTCCGCGTCCTGACGGCTCCAGGTGCGGCTCTTGATTTCGAGGAAGCAGCCGATCTTGGGCGTGGCGATTTCATCCAGATTGATGAAAAACTCAGTGTTCATGAATTTTATCAGGAACCGCCGACGATCTTTCTCAATTTCTTTTTCCAGATGGGGCTTGAAGTATTCCCGGTAGAAGCGTAAAGTTTGCGAGGCCGGGGCCAGATAGCGAGAGCGGGAAAGCAAGACTTCCTGCCCAAAATTGCCTTCACTGGTCGGGCCGATCAGCGTCAAACGGGAACGGACATTTTCAACATCGCCTTTCTCGTTGACGAAATCGTCTTCGCGATAACGCAGCATGCCTTGTTCAACGTCTGTGAAGAAGAAATAATCGTCATATTCTTTGTAATGGCGTTTGCGCACGATTTCGACTTCGGGCGAATTGACGATCTTGGCAAAAATAGGCTCCAGGTCATTGACGCGAACTTTGGCCTGAATTTCAAAGCTTTCCTCTTCAGAGGTACCGCCGATGGCGATCAGCTTCGAAAGCACGGAGGTTTCACGGTTCATCAGGAAGAGGTCGATTTTTTTAGCGTATTCCTGGCTGGCGGCGATCAGTTCGTCTTCATCCAGTGTGTTCAATTGGTGGTTCTGCATCAGCCATTTGCCATTGACCATGACGTCGCTCACATCGGCTGCTTTGGAAGCGTAGACGACCTGGGCATAAGTCCCCTGCGGATCGTGTTCGAAATGCGGTGAATTGTGCAGCTTGTTGGTATCGAGCAGGATCAGATCAGCACGTTTGCCCGCGGTAAGGGAGCCAGTCAGGTGACCAATGTGCAGAGCGTTGGCCCCCATGCGGGTTGCCATGAGCAACGTTTCGCTGGCAGGCAGCGCGGTGGGGTCGCCGCTGAATCCTTTTTGCAGGAAGGATGCCAGCCGCAGTTCCTCGAACATGTCAAGATCGTTGTTCGAAGCTGGCCCGTCCGTGCCAATTCCCACGTTCAACCCCAGTTCGAGCATTTTCTTGACCGGGGCTACCCCAGAAGAAAGTTTCATGTTGGAAGAGGGGTTGTGAGAGACGCCGGCATTGTAGTGCTTCAAAGTGTGAATTTCGCCTTCGTCGATGTGCACGCAGTGGGCGGCAATGACTTTGGCGTCGAACAGCCCTTGCTTTTTTACGTAGGGGACGACGGGCATATCCTGATCGCGGCGCATGTTTTCTACTTCAAGCGCGGTCTCAGAAATGTGAATGTGCAGCGGAACGTCAAATTCAGCGGCCAGTTGGGCGCAGGCTTGCAGAATTTCGGGTGTGCAGGTGTAGGGGGCATGTGGAGCGACAGCCGGTACGATCAATTCGTGATCTTTCCAGCCCTGAATGAATTCGCGCGACATGGCCAGAGATTCTTCGTAGAACTTCGAGTCTGGGGTGGGGAATTTCATGACGGATTGCCCGCATACGGCGCGCATCCCTACGCTGGCAGTTGCTTTGGCAATGTCTTCTTCGAAATAATACATGTCGTTGAAAGTAGTGACCCCTGAGCGGATCATTTCCGCGCAGGCCAGTTTGGTGCCTAACTGGACGAAATCCGGAGAGACGAATTCGCGCTCAACGGGCATCATGTAACCCATCAGCCAGACATCGAGACGCAGATCGTCTGCCAGACCGCGTAAAAGGGTCATGGGCACGTGGGTGTGGGCGTTGACCAGACCTGGCATGAGGATTTTACCAGCGCAGTCGATTACCTGATTCGCGGTGTATTCCTTTTTGATCGCCTCTTCCGGGCCAACCGCTACGATCGAGTTCCCAGAGACAGCCAGCGCGCCCTGCCGATATTGATGAAATTGTTCATCCATGGTCAGGATATTGGCATTGGTAAAGAGAAGATCTACGTTTTTCATTCAATCCCTTTCTGCTGATTCTCAATTAGAAGTTGACGAACACTTTCGAAAAGGTTATTGATTGCCCATACGGGACCCTGCGATAAAGGGCCATTATAAACGTGGTTGAAACGATTGACTTTCTTGGCTGTAAGCTGGATAAATTCGAGTTTGCCCTCTTCAGCGCTTTTTGTGTAACGTGCGTCTACCTGAATAGAATCGGGTTGGCCTGGATCGTATTGGTTCTGTAGCTGAGGCTGCGGTGATTCAAGCTGTTCTAATCGGATCGAAGAGAGTTTTCCCTCAGCCAGTTCGCTGGGCCAGGCTTCTTCCAATCCAGAGCTGCGCAGGGAAAGAGTAAGGCCTTGCTCAGAGAGCAGACGATTGATGCATTGGCACAACGTTTCGTCATCGAAGCCAAAGATTTTTCCGGGGAAAAGGGCCACAATCTGTCTTTCGATCTCGTTGATTGACTGATCGGCTTCGACGAGCGAATTGGCTTTCGCTGCGATGCGTATATCCACAATTCCCGGATGAGCCAGCAACCCAATAGTAGGATTGGACATTTTCTCGAATTCACCAATGGCAGCATCGACCACACTTTCTCCGATACCGGCCAGGTGGATGACCCGGGCTTTAATGATGCCCTGCAATTGATACTTCTCTTTGAGCAGGGGGATCACAGCGGTTTCTGTCAGGGTTTCCATCTCACGGGGCACACCGGGCAGACTGATGACCAGTTTATTGGTACGCGACATATAAAAAGCCGGCGCGGTTCCTACAGGATTGTGGATGACAACAGCTCCGATGGGGAGGAACGCTTGCCGGCGATTGTTCTCGGTGGGGACGAGGGAGCGCTTGAGGAATCTTTGCTCGACCTCCTGCCATAACTCGGGATGGAAAAGAGTCTGAGTTTGAAAGGCCAGCGCAACGGCATCTCGAGTGGGATCATCCACGGTGGGGCCAAGACCTCCGGTGGTGATCACAATATCGGCGCGGGATAGCGCTCCGTTGATGGCATCAGCAATGCGTACGGCATTGTCACCAATCATGGTGATGCGAAAAAGATCTACGTTGATTTCTTTAAGTTGTTTGGCCAGATAACGGGTATTGGTATCCTGAATTTCTCCGAGGAGTAATTCAGTTCCGATGGTGATTATTTCTGCGGATGGCATTCGACTCCCATAAATTTTGTAATCATTAATTGTGTTTAGTTTAACATGAAACAATAAAAAGGCAAGATAGGGTAGAATCGATTTCAGGAGAATCGCATGGCAGAAAAGGCGAAGAACACATATCGAATTTCTATTGGCCGCTGGGGAGAAGATCGGGCGGCTGAATACCTTGAGAAACAGGGAATGACGATTCTGGCGCGAAATTACCGCACTCAATTTGGTGAAGTGGATATTATTGCCCATGACATGGAGGGCACCCTGGTTTTTGTCGAAGTGAAAACCCTTACAGAAGAAAGTTTTGGTTTCCCCGAACAGGCAGTGGATGATGAAAAACTGGACCACATTTATTCCGTGGCTGAAGAATATTTAGCCGCTCATCTGGAATACGATGAATGGCGGGTGGACGTGGTCTCGATTCAAGGGAAACCCGATTCTGATATTCCGCAAATCGAGTGGTTCAAGAATGTCAGTTGAGAAAAAGCCGGTAGTGCTGATCTTGATTGGTCCAACCGCGGTGGGCAAGACAGATTTGTCGATTGAACTTGCCCAGACTCTTCACTGCGAAATCATCTCTGCTGATTCGCGGTTATTCTACCGTGGCATGGATATTGGAACCGCCAAACCGACAGTCGAGCAGCAGCAAATGGTTCCTCATCATTTGATTGATATTGCTGAGCCAGATCAGGTAATTTCGTTGTCGATTTTTCAGCAAATGGCGCTGCAGCAGATTGCTGAAATCGGCGGGCGCGGAAAGATTCCCTTGATTGTTGGAGGAACCGGGCAATATATCAAAGCCATTACAGAAGGCTGGGAAATTCCCCCACAAGAACCCGATGAACGGTTGCGTTCTGCGATCGAAAAGTGGGGCGGGAAGATTGGGGTGGCCTCTCTGCATCAGAAACTGGCGATTATTGACCCGGCAGCGGCGCAAAAGATCGAGTACCAGAATATTCGCCGCACGGTGCGGGCCCTTGAAGTCATTTTTCTGACCGGAAAACGATTTTCTGAACAAAAGCAGAAAAAGACGCCGCAATTTAATTTCTGGATGATCGGGTTGAATCGTCCACGGGTAGAGCTATACGCCCGAATTGATGAGCGGATCGAAAAGATGTTTGCCGAAGGTTTGGTCGAGGAAACAGAAAAATTGCTCGCTCTGGGTTTCGACTCTGCCAATCCCAATTTAAGTGCCATCGGCTATCGTGAGGTTGGCGAATATCTCGCGGGAAAAACCTCTCTAGCGGATGCCAAGGCAATGATGAAAAAGAAAACGCGAGAGTTTGTTCGCCGTCAGGCAAACTGGTTCAAATTGTCTGATCCTTCCATCCACTGGTATGAGATGGAAAGTAACGTAAAGGATCAGATCCTTCGTGATCTTAACGAAAGTGGAATGTTGCATGCCCGATAAAGTTTGGGTAAAACATTACGACCCTGGGGTACACGAATCACTGGAATACCCTGATTTTCCGCTGACCACTTTTCTGGCGAAAAGCGCAGAACGATTTCCTCAACATGTTTGCCTGGAATATCAGGGACAAGAACTTTCTTATGCTCAGGTGCTTGATTCTTCGCGGCGCTTGGCAGCCGGTTTGCTGCAGTTGGGTCTGACTCAGGGAGATGCGGTTGGTTTGATGCTCCCGAATACCCCAGAATTTGGTATCGCTTATTACGGAATTCTCTTTGCCGGGGCAATTGTGGTTCCGCTCAACCCGGTCTTCCCGTATGCGGAGTTGAAAGAGCAATGCCGGCGCGCTCACGTCAAAGCAGTGATTGTCGAGACAGAGCGCGGCGATATTGCCCAACGCCTAAAGCAGGAAGGATTCTGCCAATCTCTTCTTCTGGTTCAAAATGATTCAAATGGAATTTTGCAGGTCGAAAAGGAAGTTTATTCTTTTCAGCAAATGATTCAGATAGACTCCGTTTTTGATCTGCCTGTTATTCCTGATCAAAAAGCAATTGCTGTATATCAATTTAGCGGGGGAACGACAGGAACTCCCAAAGTGATCCAGGCCAGTCACCGCAATCTGGTGGCCAACACGCTTCAATTCAAAGAGTGGCTGATGAATTTACACGAGGGGCAAGAGCATTTTCTGGCAGCGATTCCCCTCACTCACGTTTATGGGATGGTGATTGCGCTCAATGTGGGGATTGCATCGGGTGCCGCGCTTCATTTGATCCGCGAAGGAAGAGATACCGAAAAGATCGTGCAGACGATTCAAAGTTGCTCCATCAGCTTTTTCCCGGCCGTTCCAGCAATCTTTCACTCGATTAACCTGCACCCAGAGGTACGGGCAGGGAAGATCGATTTGCACTCGATCAAAGCCTGTATTTCTGGCTCCGCTCCTTTGCCCGAAGAAGTACGCAAGGAGTTTGAACGCCTTACTGGTGGAAGTCTGGTAGAAGGTTATGGACTTTCGGAAGCCCCGACTGCCACCCATTGCAACCCAATTTTGGGCGAAAGACGCAACCATTCCATTGGCTTGCCATTGCCAGATGTGGATTGTCGCCTGCTTCCCTTGACCGGATACCCGGATGGGGAGGGAGAATTGTTGATCAAAAGTCCCCAGGTGATGGAGGGCTATCTGGAAAACGCAAAAGAAACGGCGGCGACGATTGTCGATGGCTGGCTGCACACCGGGGATATTGCCCGTATGGATGCCGAGGGCTACTTCGCGCTGGTAGGCAGAAAAAAGGAACTGATTAAGGTGGGGGGCTTTCAGGTCTGGCCCAACGAGGTGGAAGAAGTGGTTCGGCGCTTCCCTGGGGTGTTGGATGTTGCGGTGAAGGGTATCCCTGATCTTGCCAAAGGGGAAAAGGTGGCGGCCTGGATAGTGACTCGCGAGGGGAGCGAACTGGATACCGAAAAGCTGATTGCTTTTTGCCGCAATGAACTGGTTCATTACAAGGTACCCAAAGAAATTAAGATTCTCACGACACTGCCTCGATCTGCCGTGGGAAAGGTGCTGAAACACCAGCTTAAATAAAATAGATGCCGCTTTCAGCGGCATCTATTTACGTGTTGATCAGTCTTCCACGGCAACCGGAGTTCCGGTATTGTGTTCTACTGGCGGCGGGAAGATCTTTTCGAATTCCTCTCTCGAGAGGGTTTCGACTTCCAGTAATTTTTGAGCTACCGCGTCCAGCCTATCGCGATAATCGGTCAGGATCTGACGCGCGCGCGCGTAGGAGGTATTTACCAGAGCACGGACTTCAGCGTCGATCTTTTCTGCTACTGCTTCTGAATAATCACGCTGTTCACTGATCTCACGGCCCAGGAAGATCAATTCTTCTTTTTGACCGTAAACCATTGGCCCCAGGTCTGAGCTCATGCCCAGCCGGGTCACCATTGTGCGGGCAAGTTTGGTGACGCGTTCGATGTCGTTCGACGCCCCCGAAGTAATATCGTTGAAAACGATTTCTTCGGCAACACGACCGCCCAGCAGACCAGTCATTTCGGCCAGCAATTTCTTACGCGCCATCAAGATCGAATCTTCCACCGGTAGGGCAAGCGTAAAGCCGCCAGCCTGTCCGCGGGCGATGATCGAGACTTTTTGTACCGGGTCAGATTCCGCAATGGCGTTCATCACTACAGCGTGGCCGGCTTCGTGATAGGCCACGATGCGTTTCTCATTATCCGAGATCAAACGGCTCTTGCGTTCGGGGCCAGCGATGACGCGCTCGATGGATTCTTCGAACTCAGACTGCCCAATGCTGGTGCGGTTACGCCGCGCCGCCAGGATGGCTGCTTCGTTGACCAGGTTTTCCAGGTCTGCTCCGACGAATCCCGGGGTAGATTTGGCAATAACTGCCAGATCGACATCCGGCGCAATCGGCTTGCCTTTGATGTGTACTTTGAGAATCGCTTCACGGCCTTTGACATCCGGACGATCCAGCACCACGCGGCGATCGAAACGGCCCGGGCGCAGCAAGGCTGGGTCCAGAATGTCGGGACGGTTGGTAGCGGCCATGATGATAATGTTGGTATCGGTATCGAAACCATCCATCTCTACCAGCATCTGGTTCAGGGTTTGTTCACGTTCATCGTGACTGCCGCCCAGACCTGCACCGCGCTGGCGGCCAACCGCATCGATTTCATCGACAAAAACGATACAGGGAGAATTACGTTTGGCCTGATCGAAGAGATCACGCACGCGACTGGCGCCTACACCGACGAACATTTCGACAAACTCAGAGCCAGAAATGGAAAAGAAGGGTACGCCTGCCTCGCCAGAAACAGCTTTGGCTAATAAGGTTTTCCCTGTTCCCGGAGGCCCAACTAAGAGGACACCTTTGGGAATTCTGGCTCCCAGAGCAATGAATTTCTGGGGTTCGCGCAGAAATTCCACGACTTCTTTCAATTCTTCTTTTGATTCATCGACCCCGGCAACGTCAGCAAAGGTAACAGTGGGGTGATCCCCAGAGAACATACGCGCACGAGATTTTCCAAACGACATGGCTGCGTTGTTGCTGCCCTGTGCCTGGCGAAAAATAAAGAAGAAAGCAATCCCCAGCAGGATAAACGGCAAGAAATAGATCAAACTATTTAAAATGTTGATCCATTGACTAGGGGCTTTCACCTCGACCAGAAGTTTACCGGTATCTGGGGATAACTCTTCAGGGGTTACTCCCAGGGCCAGAAGTTGATCGACCAGAGTCGAATTTGACTCTTTGATCGCGGTTTTGATGGTCCCATCAGGATAGGTGATTGTGAGTTTATCCTCTTCCACGGCAATCTTAGAAACGTTGCCGTGAATGACTTCATTGGCTACCTGGTTGATGGTTAAGACAGAATCGGCTTCAGATGAACGATTGAATCCGAATACCAGTAACACAATGATAGCAATGAAGAGCAGAGCGTAAACCACATACGATTGTGTACGAGAGTTCACTTATTCCTCCAAACCAAGTCAGGATATCTCTGACATTAGTTGTCAAAATTATATCAATCCTTTTTTTTCAATACCAGTCCACGTCAAGGTTTTTAACGAAGATTAATAAAGTTCTTATACCAGTAATTAAAGTGGCTATTTTTTGACCGTAAAAAGCTCATCCAGTGGATGGCAGATGCCACAGCCAATTTCAGGGGTCTTTACAGACGATTCGGATTTTTGACAGTAAGCGGTAACGGTTACTTTTCTCTTGCCCAAGAAGCTTTTCTTGATCACTGGGGTAAGTACCATGAAAGTACAGGCATTTGCCCGGCGAATTGCGGGAACAGGGCAGTTTTCGCACAGCCGAACTTCCCAGCGTTGGGAGCCCGTTTGGTTCCCAATCAAACGACACTCCTCTTGTTTTTTCCCGCGGTAGTAATCACCGTAGAAGTAGGGGCAATCAAAGCCGTAAGGGGTTTTCATTGATTTCCTCCTGATAAAAAAATGTCCCCTTGGGAGGGGACAGAGTGATTTTTACCCAGATCACTACACTCTGGTGACGTATTCGCCGGTGCGGGTATCGACACGGATTTTGTCGCCAGTGTTGATGAAATAAGGCACGTTGACTTCATAACCCGTTTCAGTGGTGACTTTCTTGGTAACCCCGGTGGCAGTATCGCCTTTGACGGCGGGTTCCGCGTAGGTGACCTCAAGGTCCACTGTAGTGGGCAGTTCAATATCCAAGGCTTCACTGTTGTAAAAGGTCAATTTGACTTCCATCTCAGGTTTCAAGAAACCAGCGTATTCGCCCACGATGGAAGAGGGAATGGCAGGCTGTTCATAGGTTTCGAGATCCATAAAGTAATACAGCTCACCATCGTTATAAAGATATTGTACGTTGTGAAAATCGAGGCGAACATCTGGGACGCGATCTCCAGAAGTAAAGGTTTTCTCTAGGGTAGTTCCACGGCGCAGATCACGGGCTTTGATGCGGATGGTGGCATTGCCGCGACCAGGTTTGTTGAAGGAATATTCGAGCACCCGGAACAAGTTTCCATCAAGTTCAAAGATGACACCTTTTCGGAGATCATTTACATCAATCATAATGATACCTTTCTCTCTAACGCGATTTAACCGGCTGAATTATAGCGCAGGGGACTGAGACTGACAAGGACA
>JAAZOQ010000284.1 GCA_012797695.1 Anaerolineaceae bacterium
AGAGCAATTTCATTATACAGAATAATTTTGTGGCAACGACCAGTGATTATTTCAGGAAAGGCAATCACCAGCATTCGTGAATTTTTCACGCAATGCTACCAACCTGCAATACAACATCATTCCGTCACATTGACTCACAATTTGTGATCCTTTTTGCAGAAATATACACTAACAAATCCGGCCAGGCACGATTCAGACACAAATCCGCATTCCTTAACCTTTTTTTATCTCAAAGCAGATAAAAAAAGTGCATTTTTCATATTACTTTCGCATAGAGTTTATTAGTGTATAGATTTTTTGGGAATTTCATAGAAATTAGACGGTTTGCAATCGACCTTTCCACAAGATATAGTAATGCTAGTGTATTTAGTGTATATTTTCTTTAGAGGATTCAACCATGAAGACCAATAAAGAACAAATATACGATTTTCTTAAGCTGCATGCCTCTACAAAAGAGAGCGGCGGCGTCACTACACAATACCTGGCCGATGCGCTGGGTATTCTCAGAACCAATGTCAGCAGTCTACTGAATGAACTGGTCAATGAGGGACGAGTCAGCAAATCAGACGGACGTCCAGTACTGTACAAGCTCAAAAGCCAGGAAGAAATTTGCGAAGAACAGTGTTTCGAGAATCTGATCGGTTCTGAAGGAAGTTTACGCCGACCGATCCAGGTGGCCAAGGCAGCCATCATCTATCCCGAAAAAAGCCTGAATTCTGTCATTGTTGGCGATCCTGGAACAGGGAAAAGTTTTCTCGCGATGATCATGCACCGGTATGCAACTGCAGCTAAAGTGATTCCCCAAGACGCTCCCTATATTGTCTTCGATTGTAAAGACTATCAGGGAGATGAAGAAAGTTTGCTTGCAGAATTATTTGGCGAAGACGAACGATCCGGGATATTTTCGCGGGCCGGGAAAGGTGTCCTCCACATCGATAATGGCCAATTCCTCAGTACCGGATTACGGAATAAGATCTGCTCCGCACTGGAAGAAAACCAGCATCAAGACGGGCAACCCCTGACCCACATCGCTCCCATCGTCATCCTGGCAATCGATCGTTCGAATAAAGCTGCCGTCGAGGATTTTTCGCACAAGCTCCCGATCGTAATTGAGTTACCGGCATTGGCTGAACGTCCGATGGATGAGCGCATGGCGATGATCCAGAGTTTTTTCACGCTTGAAGCTGCCCGCGCCAAGAAGAGTTTCGCGATCAGCGCCGAACTGCTCCGCTGCTTATTGCTTTATGAATGCCCGCTCAATATCAAGCAGCTCAAGGGAGACATCAAACGCGCTTGCGCAATGGCTTACTTCCGCGAACGCAATAATCAAGATCCTGCGCTGAACATCTTCATGAGCGATTTCGAACCCTACGTTCGCAAGGGATTTCTCAATTATCGTGACCACCGTGAAGAGATCGAACGCATCATCCCGGCCAATTACGATTACACCTTCTCCGAATCAACCATGAAGATGAGCGCCATCGACCGCGCCAAACTCAACTCGACGACCATGTATGAAGAAATCGATCGGCGCACAGACGCTTTGATCGAACGCGGCATGACCGAAGAAGAGATCAGTATTCTCCTCAGTGCTGAACTCGAGACGATTTTCCGCCGTTACTGGAACGAGGTTGCCCGCCAGGTGATCAACAAAGAACAATTAGCCAATCTAGTTGATCAGCCCATTATCGAAATAGTGGATGCTTTCCTGACTGACGTCAGCGCCAAACTACTGCAAAGCTTTCCCCCTTCTGTGTTTTACGGCCTGTGCCTGCATGTTAACAGCCTGGTCAAAGGGGCTTCTTCACGCCAGGTATTAACCAATCGGCAGATGGCTGAGATCGTCGAAAAACATGAAACCAAATATTCGCTGGCACTGCAATTCACCACAAAACTCGAGGAATCCTTTTCAATTAAAGTGCCCGTGGAAGAAGCCTTTCTGATCACACTCTTCTTATGCTTTGACGAAGCAAACAGTGAGACCAATGAACACCCGGTAATCCTGATTGCTCTCATGGGTGAAGGGGTGGCCACATCACTTTCCACAGCAATCAATCAAACCTTGAAACAAAATAATACCTTCGCCTTTGAGATCCCCATTGAATATCAACCCGCGACCACCTACCACGCCCTCTCAGAGATGATCAAAAAGATTGATCGCGGCCGAGGCATCATTGTCTTGTATGACATGGAGTTCATGAACAACTACCTTGAAACAATTGCCCTTGAAACCGGGATCGAGATCAGAGCAGTTTCCTACCCGATCACCCTGATCGGGATCGAATGGGCAAGAAGAGCAGCTATCTCCGACGATGTGAACTCACTTTACCAGAACATGCTCAATAACCTGGAAGCTTATCGCAAGCCACTTGAACGAGTAATTGTGACCCTTTGCTCTACTGGGGAAGGCGGTGCACAAGAACTGAAGCGGTATATCGAACAATACGGGAATGTAGAAGAGATGAAGATCATTCCCCTCTCAATGGCAGATCGTGATCAGCTTCGCGAGAAACTGCAAACTTTGCAAAAGAAAGCACTGATCCACTGCATCGTTGGAACAAATGATCCCAAACTCTTCAGCATCCCCTTCATTCCAATTAGCGATGTTCTGGGCGCGGAACCCGCTGCCCTCCCGGAGATTCTGCAATTCAAAAACCGAGAAAAACGACGCATCGATTTCGACGAAGTCTTCAACTATTTAGGGGAACAGCTTGAATTTGTAGACGTCAAAAAACTTCGCAAGATCCTTCCGGCTGTGATCGAGCAAATCAATAACGAAATTACCCACATGTCCATCGATACGGAAATTGGCTTGCTCATGCACCTTGCCAGCAGCATCAATCGAATTCTGGGGAAAGAACCTCTCCCCCCCAATATCCACCGTGAGCAAATTCTCAAGGACAACAATACCTGCTACAAAAAGCTGCTGCACATTCTCAAACCACTTGAGAAATCATTTGGGATCATTTTTACCGATGATGAGATGGCTAACATAATTACCATCATCAAAAAAATTTAGAAGGGAGAAACACTTACTACATGGCTTTGGAAGAAAAACTAGAAAATATGGCAATGGTGATCATCGCGAATGCCGGCGCGGCCCGGGGAGCTGCTTTTGATGCGCTGGCAGAAGCCAAAAAAGGAAATTTCGAAAAGGCAAAAGCCTTGCTCGAAAATTCCGATGAGTACGCTCATGAAGCTCACGTCAAGCATAGTGAATTACTTTCTATGTATGCAAGCGGAGAGATCGATCACAGCGATTTGCTCATCTCGCATGCGCAGGATCACTTGATGTGTGCTGAGTTAGCCAAAGAGTTGATCGTAGAAATCATTGAAGTGCGCAAATTAGTAGAAAGGAGGTAAAGAGAAGTGAAAATCTTGCTGGTATGTGCGGGCGGAATGTCGACGAGCATTCTGATGAAAAAAATGTCGGCGTATGCCGCAGAAAAAGGTTTTGCCCTGGAGATCATGGCAAAGGGAATGAATGAATATGAAGAGATCGTTTCCAATTTCGACGTGGTACTGCTGGGGCCGCAAATCTCGTACAAAAAGGCAGAAATCGAGAATGAATCCAAGAAACCCGTCGCTGTGATTGCCCCGTACGATTACGCAATCGGTAATGCTGAAAATATCTTCAAGCAAGTCGAAACAATCTATCCCCACAAATAAAGATCGGAGAGGTAATTCGATGGACAAGTTATTCGAAAGCAAATTCATGAAAGGTTTGCAGCGGTTCGGCGAAAAACTTGGCAATAACAAAGGTTTCTCTGCCATCTCAAAATCACTGATGGCCACAATGGCTCTCATTTTGGCAGGAGCAATTTTCCAGATTTTGGCTACGGTCCCAACGTTGTTCCAGTGGTTCACAACGGATAGCCAGATCTATAAAATCCTCTATACCCCCTACAACATGACAATGGGGCTGCTTTCCGTCTTTGTGGTCTTCATGATCGCCTACAACTATTCGAAATCTCTAAACATGAAACCGATGCAGAACGGCATTGTCGCTCTGGTCTGTTTCTTGTTGGTCAGTGCTCCCGCCACCACCGTGACTTTGGCAGATGGTACCACCACCATGACCGTACTCGATAGCTCCTATTTGGGAGCCACCGGCCTGTTTGTGGCAATTATCATTGGCATTCTGACCGTCAAACTCACCCATTTCTGCGAAGAGAAGAATATCGTGATTAAGATGCCCGATTCTGTTCCACCTTTCTTGAGCGAATCCTTCTCAGCAGTGCTGCCTCTGCTTTTCAACATCCTTGTCTGGTACGGACTGGGCACCGTCTTAAGCATCCTCACTCATGGGCAAATGACCTTGCCGCTGCTCATCACCTACATTCTGTCTGTACCCCTTTCTGCCCTTAACAGCGTCCCGGGAATGCTCATCATTTGCCTCTTTGCCTGCCTGCTGTGGACGTTCGGTATTCATGGAACTATGGTCGCTTACATTGCTATTATGGCCATCGTTATCCAAAACCTGTCTGCCAATGCTGCTGCAGTTGCTGCCGGCAATCAACCCGTTTTCTACGCCTCCATGCTGTTTGGAGCCGTGGCCTGCGCCGGAGGCACTGGCAATACACTGGGATTAGTCTTGCACGGCCTGCGCTCGGCCAAATCCGAACAATTGAAAGCAGTCAGCAAGGCGGCCATTATCCCAGGGATTTTCAACATCAATGAACCTGTTGCCTTTGGGTTCCCGATCATGTACAACCCAATCATGGCCATCCCCTACATTTTGACCCCCATGATCACCATGGTCCTCGTGTGGGTCGGCTACGCAATCGGATTCTTCAAACCTGGCTACGTCACCATTCTCTCTCTAATGCCATTAGGCGTAGGTGAATTTCTCACCTCCATGGCCTGGCAGAACATCTTCATCCCTGTTGTAGGTATTATCGTTGGCCTGATCGTCTATTACCCCTTCTTCCGGGCTTATGACAATCAACTCGCTGCCAAAGAAGCAGCCGCTAAAGCCAGCGAAACCGCACAGGCATAACTCACCCTCATTGCGGCAATCGGTTTCCCGATTGCCGCAATTCAAAACGATAGGAAAGGCGAACAAATGAACAAGGAATTTCCGAAAGACTTTTTGTGGGGCGGAGCAACCGCTGCCAATCAATGTGAAGGTGCCTGGAACGAGGATGGCAAAGGCATGAGCGTTGCTGATTTGATGACCTCTGGGTCAAGAAAGAGCCCACGCCGCTTCACTCGCGAACTCTGCTCCGATTGCTTTTATCCTTCACACGAAGCAATCGACCAATACCACCACTTCAAAGAAGATTTCGCCCTTTTCGGCGAAATGGGATTCAAGGTCTATCGCATGTCGATTGCCTGGTCACGGATTTTCCCTAATGGCGATGATCGTCTCCCCAACCAGGCTGGGCTGGATCATTACCGCAAAGTGTTCGAGACTTTGAAAGCCAATGGTATCGAGCCACTGGCCACTTTATCTCACTATGAAATGCCTTTCCATCTCGTTGAGAAATACAATGGCTGGCTGGATCGCCGCACAATCGACTTCTTCGTCAACTATTGCCAGACTGTTTTCCGCGAATACAGCGGGCTGGTAAAATACTGGCTCACCTTCAATGAAATCAACGTCCTGACCACTTCCTTCGGTGGTCTGCTGGCCGGCGGAATGATGCCGCAAACGGATACGACCCTTCTGCTCACCGGTCAGGCAAAAGAGACCCCAGAAGAAATTGCCGCGCGCTTCCAGGCACTGCATCATCAATTCGTCGCCAGTGCGAAAGCGGTTCAGATTGCCCACGCCATCGATCCCAACAACAAAGTGGGCTGCATGGTCGCAGGGATGGCAGTCTATCCCTATTCCTGCAATCCCGCTGACATGATTGCCACCCAGAAACAAATGCGCCTGGGCAATTACCTGTGCGGTGACGTTATGGTCCGGGGCACCTATCCCGCTTTTGCCAAACGATTTTTCAGCGAAAATCACATCGATCTGAAGCTGGCTGAGGGTGATGCTGAAATCCTTCAGAAAGGGAAAGTTGACTTTTACTCTTTCAGCTATTATTCCTCTGGCTGCGTTTCGACCGATGAAGAACTGGTAAAAACCTCCGGCAATATGCTTTTTGGTGTTCCCAACCCGCACTTAAAAGCCTCTGAATGGGGTTGGACAATTGATCCATCTGGATTAAGATACTATCTGAATGAACTTTACGACCGTTACCAGGTTCCCCTGATGGTGGTTGAAAACGGACTGGGCGCGGAAGACAAAGTAGAAGCAGATGGCAGCATTCATGATACCTATCGCATCGAATATTTGCGCGAGCACGTCAATGCAATGCAAGAAGCTCTCGAAGACGGGGTGGATCTAATGGGGTACACTCCCTGGGGCTGCATCGATCTGGTCAGCGCCTCGACTGGTGAGATGGAAAAACGCTACGGCTTCATCTATGTGGATAAGGATAACGCCGGGAATGGAACACTCTCCCGCAGCCGCAAAGACTCTTTCTACTGGTATAAACGTCTGATCGCCTCGAACGGAACTGAACGATAATATTTGCAGAAACTGACGATTCCTCCAGAGGTTCCTTCCCCGGCAAGGTATCTTGCCGGGGAAACCAGAAAGAGGAGCCACACCTTCAACAACGCGAAAGAATTTATGAAAAACAATGATGACTGATCCTCTTACCGGTACAAAATTAATGGCCTTCGATTATGACGGAACTCTGGCCCCTGCCACAGGAATTCCTTCAGAACGAATGAGAGCAGCTCTTTACCAGGCGAATCAAAATGGCTGCATGCTGGTTTTGGTAACCGGCCGGGTTTTTTCAATGCTCCCCGCCAGTGTAACCCGAATGCCTTTTGCTTTCTTCATCACTTCCAATGGGGCTCGCATCACTGAAGGAGGCACGTTAAAAACCCTTGCCTGCTCTCCGTTGCCCCAGGATGTGGCTCTGTCTGTACTGGATCGTATGCAGGCAATGCACGCGGTATGCAACGTTTTTATCGATGGCCAGGCTTACTTCGATGCTTCCAGTCTGCGCGTTCTACGGGGAATTCCCTCGATGAATTTTTTCATCAGGGTCAAACGGCTGGCAGATTTTCTCAGCCATACAACCTTCGTGAAAGACCTCCGGCGCACCGTGGAGCGAACCTCCGGCAACATCGAAAAAATGGTTGGGGCTTTTGCTCACGCAGATGAGTGCGCACAAACGCTGCAGTCATTGAAGCAAAACTCAGCCATCGAAATCGTAAGCACTCAGGGAACCGATCTGGAGATCACGGTTCGTGGCATTACCAAAGGGAAATCACTGGAGAAGCTGTATCAACAACTGGGGTTCAGCAAAGAACAGGTGATTGCCTTTGGTGATAGCGGGAACGATCTCTCCATGATCGAAACCACGGGGTATTTCATCGCTCCGCGAAATGCCACCGCTGAAATTCAAGCTCTGGCAAACCGCATTGTTCCAGACGTTCGAGAGGATGGAGTAGCTCAAGTGATCGAAGAACTTTATCGAACTAATTAACGGAAGATACTCTTTACAAAGGATAAAAAATGGTTTCAGAAAACGTCACAATCCAGCATGAAGTTGGTTTACACGCCCGCCCGGCGGCTTTATTTGTACAAACTGCCCAAAAATTTGCCAGCAAGATCACAGCTTCTTACAACGGAAAAACCGTCAATGCCAA
>JAAZOQ010000285.1 GCA_012797695.1 Anaerolineaceae bacterium
CCATGCTCGATACCCTGAATTTCATCCATGATCTGCGCTGGAAATATGATGTGCTGCCCCTCGAGAACCTGGCCTGGGATACCAATGGTGCTGCTCTCGCCAATGGCTCCGCCGCTATGGTTGTGATGGCTGGCGATCAATTCACCTGGCTGCGCCAGACCTACCCTGATGCCCCCATCCAGGATTTCGGCTTTGCTCCATTACCCGCCGGTGGTGCTGATGGCAAGAGCGTTTCTCTGGTAGGTGGCAACATCGCCATGGTTAGCTCCAAGGCCTCGGCCGATCAGGTAGAAGCCGCTGTTTACTGGCGCCTGTTCACCCAGTTCAACCCGGATGAGATCGTCCGCAATTATGAATCCGGCAAGTCCGATCCGACCGTTGTCGTGGGTGCTCCTGAATTGCCGCTGTACGTTGGCGATTACGAAGCCGCGACTGAAGCCGTTGAAGCAGAATACGCCAACCTGCCTGTGGCGAACTACAAGCTCTTCCTGGATGCTGTTTCCTCCGGCAAAGTGGGCCTGCAGCCTGAACCACTGGTGGCTGGTCAGGACTTCTACAGCGCGATGGGCACTGTTTTGAGCACCGTCGTGACTGATCAGAATGCTGATGTAGCCGCTACCCTCAAGCAGGCTGCTGATACCTTCCAATCTAATGTGCTGGATCAATTGAAGTAGTCGACTCTCTAATTTCGGCGAGCAGGTGGCATTTACGTGATGCCACCCGCTCGTTTCCTTTGCTATCATTCCTCGTTATTTTTATCGAGTTTTGCACGCTACAATATTGAAATCAAGAACGTTTTGCGCGAAAGATCCCCCCGCTTTGCAAGAGAAGCAAGAAATCAAGAAATATTGAGTTAAGGAGCCCGCTTTATGACCATACAGGCAGAAACGATGAACAGCCGAACTCCTGCATCGGCAAAGAGCCAGGGAAAGTGGAGAGGCCAGTTGGCTTCTTACATTTATGTAATCCCGCTGCTGGTGATTTTTGGCTTTATGACGATCGGACCGATCATTACGACGGTGATCTACAGCTTCCAGAAGGTTAGTCTTGGTAAACCCGCTGAATGGATCGGACTGCACAATTACGTTCGTATGTTCGGTAACCCTGTTTTCTGGATGGCCTGGAAGAACATTCTGGAATTCATGGGCTTAAGCATCATCATGGGGTTCATGGTTCCAGTCATCCTTTCGATGATGATCAATGAGATGCGCTCGCTGGGCAAGTTCTTTCAGACGATGGTGTACCTGCCTTCATTAATTCCGATTGCTATTGCCTTGATGGTATGGCGGCAGATTTATTCCCCTGACAGTGGTTTTCTCAACAGTTTTCTCAAGGCCATCGGCTTGCATGGGCAGCTCTGGCTGCAGAATCCTTTGCTGGTCAAGCCCTCACTGGTTGTGGTGATGACCTGGCTGGGGGCAGGCGGCTCCGTGCTGATTTACCTTTCTGCCTTGCAGGAGATTCCCACTGAGATCTACGAGGCGGCCGAGCTGGATGGGTTTAGCCCCTGGCAGCGCATCTGGTTCATTACTTTGCCTCTTCTCAGCCCGCGGATGCAGATCATGTTTATTTTGCAGATTGTCAATGTGGGGCAGATTTTTACTGAGCCATATATTTTGACCTCAGGCGGCCCGGGAAATCACTCGATCACGCCGGTGTTGGGTTTGTACAATACCGCGTTCCAGAACAGTGATTTCGGCTTGGCTTCTGCCTGGAGCGTCTCGCTGCTGCTGGTTCTTTCATTATTTTCGATCGTCTATCTGATTCTTTCCTTCCGCAAGGAAGCGGAATAACCCTAAGGAGGAGACTCATGACCACTACTCGCGGAATCATGTCAAATATCGAAGCCCGCTCTCCCAAGGGGCGTTTCATCCTGGGGCTGTTTCTGGTGATCTTGATTTTGGTGAGCCTCATTGTGCTTTTCCCGTTTGCTTATTCATTTACTGCCGGGTTGAAGACGAGCGTGGCAATTACGAAATCCGGGGTAAACCTGTGGCCTGACCAGCCTCTGTGGGATAACTACGTGCAGGCCTGGAATAAATTCAAGATGGTCACCATGTTCGGCAACACCTTCTGGGTGGCCGGTGGCGGTGTCGTTTTTCAGTTGCTCGTTTCGACTCTGGCGGCCTTCTTCCTTTCTCGACTCAAGCCGGCCGGGTTCAAGATCATCATGGCTCTGGTTTTCGTCACCATGACCGTACCACGCATTGCGTATCTGGTTCCCCTGTATATCACCCTGGCCGACGTTCCCCTCTTTCATTTCAGCCTGATCAATTCCTTTTGGGGGTTGTGGCTGCCCTATGCGGTCAACCCCTTCATGATTCTGGTGCTGAAGAGCGCTTTCGACAATATTCCTCAGGATATCTACGATGCGGCTCAGGTTGACGGGGCTTCGAAATTCCGCCTCTTCTATCAATTCACCATTCCGCTTTCTACCGGCATCATGCTGGTGCTGGGATTGCTTTCATTTATTTCCTTGTGGGGCGATTTCCTGCTGCCGTTGTTGGTTTTGCGTGAGCCTTCTTTGCAAACCATTTCGGTGCGTTTGTATAACATGACCCGCAACTATCCGCTCAACCTGTTCATGGCCGGCTCTTTCATTGCGATGGTTCCTCCTTTGCTGGCGGCAGTTTTCCTGCAGCGTTACATGAAAGGCGGGTTGACCTTCTAGGCTATGAACCGATCTTTGCTGCAATTCCTGTCATTCTTTCTCTCCTTGCTCTTCCTTGCAGGATGCACGCTCAGTCCTTCCGCCGGGGTGGCGCCGTCGGTGACACCTACCCAGGCAGCCCCGACGGGGACTGTCGCTGCCGCCGCTACCGCGACCCCCACATCTCTTCCCGGCCAGGTAGTGCGCATCCAGAACGAGGCAACTGGGCTCTATCTTTATGCTGATTCTGGTCAGGCAGCGCTGGGTAATTTGCCCGACAGCGATCTGCGCTCGCAGTGGAGCGTACAGGATTATCAGGGTAGCCAGCGCATTCAGAATCTGGCGACCGGTAAATATCTGGCTATCGAACATTTGCAGCCTTACGTTGAAGTCATTTCCATTCAGTCTGATTGGATGAGCCCGCGCTGGGGGTTCGAGACCGATCCTTCTACTCAGACCGTGGTGATCCGCAACGTGTGGCACAACTGGCAGATTCTCTACGTCAAAGATGGCACTTTGGGCTATGATCGAGTCGACGCTCAGGATCCAAGCGCGCGCTGGACTTTGATCTCGATAGGAGGTGAAACTTTGTCCACGGCTACACCTGCCGCTGCTTTTACTTTACCTGCTCCCGCTGAACCCGAAAATGTTCAGGGTGCTGTGGTGCCCTGGGACGAATATGAGGCGGAAGCCGGGCAAACGAACGGCACAATCCTCCAGCCGGATCGCACTTTTGGTACTTTTGCCGCGGAATCCTCTGGGCGCAGTGCGGTGCAGTTAGCTGGACTCGGCCAGTACGTGCAGTTCACGTCCCTCAATCAAGCGAATTCCATCGTGGTACGCTACATCATCCCTGATTCTGAGGATGGCAAAGGGCTGGACGCTACTTTGAGCCTGTATGTCAACGGCGAATTCCGTCAGAAACTGTCGCTGACTTCCCGTTATTCCTGGTCATACGGTGGCGAAGAATACACCCTCAATACCCCGGCAGCCGGTGGGGCGCACCACTTCTATGATGAGACCCGCGCTCTGGTCGGCGACATCCCGGCCGGTGCGACGGTGAAGCTGCAGATCGATGCTGAAGATACGGCGGAGTATTACGTGGTCGACCTGATTGATCTTGAGCAGGTGGCGGCCCCTAAGGCCATGCCGGCAGGGTTCCTCAGCATCACAGATTTTGGCGCCGTACCCAATGATGGCAAGGATGATGGTGCGGCGATTCGTCGCTGCATTTTGCAGGCGCAGGCCCAGCATACCGGCGTTTGGATTCCCGAAGGGGTCTTCGAGAGCGTTGGTTCCCCGTTTGAGGTGAGCAACGTCGCCATTCAGGGGGCCGGCATGTGGTATTCGACGCTTCACGGCAAATATGCCCGCTTCAATTGCACCGGCGATAATTGCCGCTTTGCCGATTTTGCCATTCTGGGGGAGACCATTACCCGCGACGATAAGTCGCCTGAAAATGGCTTTAATGGCGGGGCTGGCAGCGGTTCGCGTCTTGAAAATATCTGGGTGGAACATACCAAAGTTGGCTATTGGGTTGGTCCTGGCACAACCAATGGACTGGTGATCATCAACAGCCGCTTCCGCGATCTTTACGCGGATGGGGTGAATTTCTGCAACGGCACCAGCAATTCTTTGGTTGAGAATAGCCATTTCCGCAACACAGGCGATGATGCCATTGCTTCCTGGTCCCCGCAGGGCAGCCCGGTGAACACCGGTAATGTCTTCCGCTTCAATACCATTCAGGTTCCCTGGCGGGCGAACTGTCTGGCAATCTATGGTGGGGAGGATAATCGTATCGAGA
>JAAZOQ010000286.1 GCA_012797695.1 Anaerolineaceae bacterium
TCAAGATCATTCGAGATCGCCGCAGCTTCAAGCCCGATTCCGGCGTCAGCCTGGCCCTGGGCAATTTCTCTGGCAACTTCACTATGGGTAGTTTTTTGATTGAAGTAACCCTTGATCTGATTGGATTCAATGTTTTGCCGGGTCAATTCTGAATCAAAGAACAATCTCGTACCGGAACCGGAATGCCGATTCACAAAGGTGACATCTTCTCTGGTCAGATCGCTGAGCTTTTGAATGGACTTGGGGTTGCCGCGTTTGACGATCAAGCCTAAGTTTCGTTGTGCGAGAGTGATCAATGCAAAGCTTTCATTCGGAAACAGGCTTTTCAGGATCGTGAGATTATAAACACCTGTTTGGCCATCATAAATGTGGGAACCTGCTATGGCGCACTTGTTCTCAGCCAGCGATAAGAGGCCCGAAACGGACCCGGAAAAGGATACGTTCAAATTATAACCAGGAGCAATTTCTTGAAAGTGTGTGGCCATCCAGGCAACGACCAGATCGTGACTGCCCGCAAAACGCAAAATTTTTTGATCAGTGTATTCTGAGGATTGCGAGACAAAACGCCAACGTGCCAGAGCGATATTGAAGGCGTTTTCGATTTCGACTGGTGTATAGCCTGAAGTGATCAGATCTAGAAAAAGAGTTTCTGCGCGATGGATCAGGTTGGCGTTACGGAGCGAATTTTCTGGCTCGGAAGAGAGGTTATTAATGACCACTGTTCCTTTGCCAATGTGGGTGGACACAATCCCTTGTGCCACAAGCAGCTGGAAAGCTCTTTGAACGGTACCGATGGTACAGTGCCATATCTCAGAATAAGTTCTCACTGCCGGCAGGGTGTCACCGACCTTATACAATCCATTGGCAATATCTCTCTTAATAGAGGAAGCGATTTGTTGATAGAGATAGTCATCGTTCATTAGGGGTCGCCTGATTCCAAATTAGCTTGATTGTATCGTGAAAATGGGTCAAAAAAAGTTGAATAATAAGTGTATATAAAGTATAATACATTTATACACTTGAAACAATAAAGGAGATTAAGGTGAAGAAGAATATTTTATTTCTAACAGGATTGCTGGTTATCATCAGTATGGTTTTAGCAGCATGTGCAGCGACCCCCACTGCCGTTCCCACCGTGGCAGCCACTGAAGCTGCTACCGAAGCTACTGCTGCGGCATCAGAAACGCCAACTGAAGTCGCCGCGCCGGCCAACCCAGAAATTATTTTGGCAACCACTACCAGTACCCGCGACTCGGGTTTGCTGGACGTTCTGCTGCCCTTATTCGAGAAACAGACTGGCTATACCGTCAAAATGGTTGCGGTGGGTACCGGTGAAGCATTGAAGATGGGCCAGGAAGGGAACGCAGACGTTTTGTTGGTCCACGCTCCTGCTTCTGAGCTGACGTATATGGATGGCGGTTATGGCAAAGATCGTTTGCTGGTAATGCATAACGACTTTGTTATCGTTGGCCCCACGGATGATCCTGCCAAAATCAATGGCAGTGCTTCGACTGTGGATGCCTTCAAAGCGATTGCTGATTCACAATCTCTGTTTGTTTCACGCGGTGATGATTCGGGCACAAACAAAGCTGAACTCAAGCTGTGGCAATCTGCTGAAATCACTCCAGAAGGCGATTGGTACATCAAGACCGGTCAGGGTATGGGCGACACGCTCCGCATCACTTCTGAAAAAGCCGGGTACACGCTTACCGACCGCGCCACTTATTTATCTATGAAGGATTCGCTGGATCTCAATATCTTATTCGAAGGCGACAAAGCCCTGTTGAATATCTATCACGTGATTACTGTCAACCCAGATAAATGGCCGAATGTGAACTATGAAGGCGCGAAAGCATTTGCCGATTGGATGGTTTCACCCGATACGCAAAAGATCATTGCCGACTTTGGAGTTGATCAGTACGGTCAGCAGCTTTTCATCGCTGACGCGGGCAAATCTGAGGATGATGTAAAATAGATTTCATGCAAAATCTGATCGACGGAATTCTGAAGGCGTTTCAATTACTATTGCAAGGTGATCCGGAGGTGATCCGAATCACCTTGCTTTCTTTACAAGTTTCAACAATTGCCACTTTGGTTAGCCTGGTACTGGGGCTGCCTCTGGGAACATTTTTAGCGCTGGTGCACTTCCCCACCCGCCGTTTTTGGATCAGCATTATCAACACAGGTATGGCCTTGCCGCCGGTAGTGGTTGGTCTGATCGTCAGCATTTTCTTGTGGCGAAGCGGACCGCTTGGTTTTATGCACCTGATCTACACTCCTACGGCTATCATTATTGCTCAGGTACTCATCGCGTTCCCCGTTGCGGCTGGGCTGACAATCTCATCGCTGCAGCAATTAGATCCGCGCTTGAAAACCCAAATGCTGGGACTGGGAGCGTCAAAATTGCAGATGATCCTGTCCCTCTGGAAAGAAGCGCGACTGCCGTTAATTGCTGCTCTCATCGCCGCATTTGGCAGTGTCATCTCTGAAGTGGGCGCGTCCATGATGGTGGGCGGAAATATCGAGGGCCATACCCGGGTGTTGACCACTGCCATTGTACTGGAAACCAGCAAAGGTTCATTCGCCTCTGCCATCGCTCTGAGCATTATTCTGCTGCTCATCGCTTTCCTGGTCAATCTTTGCCTGACCACGATTCAGCAGCATAGGAAATAGAGGATCGAGTCAATGCTTGAGATCAAGAACATTTCAGTCATGATTGACAAAAATCCGATCCTGGACGGTGTGGATTTCACCGTCGATAAGGGGGAAGTCCTCGTTTTGCTTGGCCCCAATGGGGCCGGAAAAAGTACCCTTTTGCAGACAGCTGCCGGGCTTCTTAAACCAACCAGCGGCAAGATCGTCTTTAGCGACAGGCCATCACTGGATGAACTTGCCTATCGGCGCAGAATCAGCACGGTATTTCAATCCCCATTATTGCTCTCTGACACTGTTGAAAACAACATTGCCTGTGGGTTACGGTTCAGAGGCTTTTCGCGCACAGAGATCCGTACTCGGGTTCAGTTATGGATGAATAAGCTACACATTTCTCACCTGGCCAGAAGACAGGCGCATACTTTATCGGGCGGTGAAGCCCAGCGTGTGAGTTTAGCCAGGGCCTTCTGTCTGGAAACCGAGCTGATCCTGATGGATGAACCTTTCAGTTCGCTGGATACCCCAACCAGACGTGAACTTGTCAGCGAATTGCGCCACGTTTTTTCTGAGACCAATCAAACCTGTTTGTATGTCACTCATGATCTTGAAGAAGCACTTACCCTGGCAGATAGAATTGCTGTGATCATCGATGGCAAAATTCATCAATTGGATTCTGCGCAAAACGTCTTTCTGCGCCCGGCTACCCCTGAAGTTGCTCGTTTCGTGGGCGTGGATAATGTGATTCCCGGCAGAGTGATTGCCAATAAAGAGGGACTTCTTCAAATAGAGTCCGCTGGATCGCTGATCGAAGCAATTGGTGATTACCGGCAGGGGAGTCAGGTCTTCGTTTGCTTGAGGCCCGAAGATATTACCCTGTTACCCATTACCGCTATTGATCAAGCCTCTTCTGCGCGCAACCGTTTGAACAGCAAGATCACCCAGATAAATTTGCAAGGGCCATTTGCTCGAATTCAATTAGATGCGGGAGCTCAATTGACCTGCCTGGTTACCTATCCTTCTGTAAAGGAAATGGATTTGAAAATAGGAGATCAGGTTCAAGCGGTCTTTAAGACCACCGCCATCCATCTTCTGCCTGCCGGGAAAAAGTCTAGGTAAATAAACTATCCTAAAGAGGGGGGAAATTGCTGAGCCCTGGTAGTAAAATCTTAACAGGATCTATTATTGTTATTCTATTGTGCAGGTAAGGAAGAATGGCCTATCAGGTTTTGCTATTTGCAACACTCAAAGAGAAGCTTGGAAGTAACAAAATCAGCCTGGATATTGAAGAACCATTAACGGTAGCTGACCTGCTATCCCATTTGTTTACCCTTTATCCCCAGTTACAACCCTACCAAAAAAGAATACTGGTCGCGGTGAATCAGAATTATGCTTCTCCCACTCAGCTTGTAAAGCCAGAAGATGAGATAGCTCTATTCCCACCTGTCAGCGGCGGATAACGAAGAAAAGGAATATTATCCTTGTTCCCTGGAGTGAAAAAATCATGCTGATCGATCCCTTTGGACGGGCAATCAATTATCTGCGAATCTCTATCACCGATCGCTGCAATTTGCGGTGTGCTTATTGCCTGCCTGAGACCGGGGTAAAGTGGATGGCGCCGGAAAAATTGCTCACTGCGGATGAGATCATTGAGGTTGTTCGCGTTGCCGCGGATCTTGGCATCACCAAAGTACGCCTGACCGGGGGTGAACCCCTCGTCCGCGATGATCTTCTCTCCATTGTTAAACAGATCTCTCAGATCAATGAGATCACCGACCTTAGTTTAACCACAAATGCAATTCGCTTGGGCGAACTGGCCAAGCCATTAGCTGAAGCCGGTTTACAGCGGGTCAATATCAGTCTGGATACTTTACAACCCGAGAAATATCACCGGATCACTCGTCTGGGAGATTTTCAGAAAGCCTGGAACGGTATTCTGGCTGCAGAAGCAGCCGGGCTTTTGCCGATCAAATTGAACTGTGTGGTTGTGGGAGGGCTGAATGATGATGAGATTGTTGATCTGGCCACCCTGAGTGTTGAACATTCCTGGCACGTACGATTCATCGAACTGATGCCCGTCGCAAATGAACAGGACTGGGGGAACGGTCTGCCTTCCTCTGATCAGCGCTACGTTTCTGTCCAGTCTATGCACCAGGCGCTGCAGCGATTAAACTTACAGAATGTTGATTCCTCAACCCGCATGGGCCCGGAACGGACCTTCAAGATTCCTGGCTCACTCGGCACGGTGGGATTCATCTCCCCGCTGGGGGACCATTTTTGCAGCAAGTGCAACCGGCTCAGGTTAACAGCAGATGGCAATTTGCGTTCCTGTCTGCTGGTCGACAAAGAAATTTCATTGCGCAAAGCCTTTGAAAATCATGAAGACTTGAAGGCATATATTGAAAATGCTGTAAAGATCAAGCCCAAAGGGCATGAACTTTCCCAGCACAACTGCCCGGAATCTCGCTGCATGTCTCAGATTGGCGGATAGACAAGGACCAAAATGACAGAAACCTTATCGCATATCGATGAAAATGGCAAAGCTCGCATGGTAGATGTGAGCGAAAAAAACGAAACCGTCCGTATTGCGGTAGCGCAGGGTGAGATCAAAATGGAACGGACTACTCTTGAGTTGATCCGTTCGGGAGTGATGAAAAAAGGCGACGTTTTGACCGTAGCCCAGATCGCTGGAATTCAGGCTGCCAAACGCACTTCCGAACTGATCCCTCTGTGCCATCCCCTGCCGATCAGCCAGGTAAAAGTCGATCTGCAGTTGGATGACAATCTGCCCGGTGTGCAAATCACTGCGACAGTCAAGGTAACCGGGAAAACTGGCGTGGAAATGGAGGCTCTCACCGCAGTCTCAGTAGCTGCCCTGACCATCTACGACATGGCCAAGGCTGTCGAAAAAACTATGAAAATCCAGAATATCCGTTTGATCGAAAAACATGGAGGCCGGTCTGGGGACATCGTTAACGAGGTACTGGAGAAAAGCGATGAGTGAATTTCCGCTGTTCTGTGAGATCACTTACGATGAACTTGATTTGAACAGCCTGCTGGAAAAGATCACTCTGCCCTCCACCGGTGCGGCAGCGATTTTCACCGGTATGGTCCGCGGAGAAACCGCTCGCCTGGGAAAAGAAACTTCTTACCTGGAATATGAATCCTACAAACCAATGGCCGAAGCCAAAATGCACCAGGTAGCTACAGAGATTCGCGAAAGATGGCCATCTGTTGAGGGGATCGTTATTGTGCAGCGGATTGGCAAATTGATGCCCAAAACCCCGACTGTTTTTATCGCCTGTACTGCGGCTCATCGTGATACCGGGGTCTTCGATGCGACGAAATACGGTATCGATCGTCTGAAGGAAATCGTGCCGGTCTGGAAAAAAGAAGTCTCCCCACAAGGGGAGGAATGGGTCGAAGGCAGCCATTTCCCGGATGCCGGCTAACCGTTATCCTGCTTAATCAACTCCAATTCGATAAATGATGCCGGCGCAGGAAAGTTTTTGGTCTGTTCTCGATAATTCTCTTGCCTGTCAAAATTGCTTTATTCTTAAATCTTTTACCCCATAACAGCTGAAATCAATTATCAGGAGGAAACCCTTGGAAAACGAATCTCAATCATCCAGCGTTCACCAGCATAAAGCTCAAGAACAGATCAGCCATATTAAGCTGGCAGTCATCACTGTAAGCGACAGCCGCACTCAGGAGACCGATTCCAACGGGCAGTATTTGCTTCAACAAGCTCAGCAAAAAGAGATCGAAGTTCCGCTGTATCGGATCATTCCAGATGAAGGCAGTCTGGTAGCGGAAGCCTTAGATCAGGCTTCACAGATCGCGGATGTAGTTCTTTTTAATGGAGGAACCGGTATTTCAAAGCGAGATACCACTTTTGATATTTTGTCACAAAAATTCACTAAACCAATCCCGGGGTTTGGAGAATTATTCAGGATGCTCAGTTATGAGCAAATTGGAAGCGCGGCCATGCTGTCGCGTGCTTCAGCTGGCATTTATCAGGGTACGGTCGTTTTCTGTGTACCGGGGTCACATGCCGCTGTTCAACTGGCCTGGGAAAAACTGATTTCTGAGCAAATGGCCCACCTGCTTTGGGAAATCCGGCGTTAAAGCAAAAATCAAATCGTTAGCATGGCGACTCTACGGAAGGGCTGACCCAGGCAAAGGGAACTATCAGGGTACAGAAGAAATGATTCCCTTGCATAGACAGACAGGAATTCCCCCATTGTGAAAGTGCTACAATGACAATATGAACAAAACCTCTTCCTATATTGCCATTCTCGTGGGTATGGTATGTATCCTCTTTATAGTCTATACCTTTTTCTTCCCACACGCGAGAACAGTGCGCAGTGATGTGTTGCAAGGTATTCTTATCGGTTATGGATTATCCTTTGTCACTGCCCAGATTTTCGCGCACCTCAAAGCCTCAAAGATCAATGGCTGGATCACTCTGTACGGATTAGGTGAACCCAGCAA
>JAAZOQ010000287.1 GCA_012797695.1 Anaerolineaceae bacterium
GCAAATATCGAAAGTGTGGGCGATCAGACGGTTGGTGAAGGCATTGTTGTGCACCCGCTCGTGATATTCGTCGGGACCGGTGACGTCGAGGATCTCGTAGCGGCGTTTATCGGGGTTGTAGTATACGTAAGAAAGGAAAAAGCGCGCGCACTCAAAGACCACTTCTGCCCCGCCATCCCGCCAGATGCTTTCATCTCCCGTAGCAGTGTAATACTGCCAGAAGGCATAAGGAATGTCGGCGCTGATGTGCACCTGTTTATCGCGGAAGTAGGTGCGCATGGGCCGATTGGTAAAGACGTCGGTGACGTTGAAGTACGTACAGGCATCATCCCCGCTGTCTTGACTTTCCCAGGCGTAGAACGCGCCGCGGTACCCCAGTTCACTGGCTTTACGCCGGGCACCTTCCAGGGTGTGGTAGCGGTACAGCAGCAGATTACGCGCCATCTCCGGGAAGGCATGGGTGAAGAAGGGCAGCATGAAGATTTCGGTATCCCAGAAGATAGCTCCCTTGTACATCTGCCCGGAAATTCCTCGGGCGGGGATGGAGGCTGCCTCGGTATGAGCCGGTACGATGGCCAGTAGCTGATACATGCTGAAGCGCAGGGCTTCCTGAGCCGTTGCGTCCCCTTCGATCTGAATGTCACAGGTTTGCCAGCGCTTCTGCCAGAGAGCTTCGTGCTCCTGCAGCAGGGCGGGGAACCCGACGCGCATAGCCTCGCGGCAGGTCTGCTGGCTGTCGGCC
This sequence comes from Anaerolineaceae bacterium, assembly GCA_012797695.1. GTDB lineage: Bacteria > Chloroflexota > Anaerolineae > Anaerolineales > Anaerolineaceae > UBA6107. The sequence goes on from JAAZOQ010000287.1 coordinate 743, forward strand.
AGCGGCTCGGGGCTGCCCTGGTCGCTGTGCAGAGCAGCATATTTATAGAAAGTGAATCCTTGCGGCGAAAGGGTCACTCGCAGCCGCCGGTAGATCGATCCCGTTGCAGCCTGCGGCAAAATTTCTTCCCGCAGCAAGGTATCCGCAGAATGTGGAACGACGCATTCCGCTACGGCCAGCGGGCGTGCGGATTCGTGGGTCAGGGCGCTGACCGTAAGAATGCCCTCTTCGTGGTCTACCTGTAATTGGGTCAGGTGCGGGCCATTGATGTCCCACACGTCACCGTCGATTCCGGTGATGATCTCTGCCTCACATGGCACATTGGCCGTGACCGTGAATTCCTCGCAGAGCAAATGCAGACGGGCCAGGCTGGCAAAGCGCCGTGCGGATATGGTGATGAGATTCCCCTTGGCTGTTTCGAAGACCGTCCGGCGCAAGTGTACGGCCCGGAACATATCCACACTCTGTTCGTGCTCACGTACCCGGCTGTGCAGCGCATGCAGCGCTTCCCCATCGACAAATACCTGGACAAACCCACCATTTGGAAAGTTGACCGGCTCGCGCCATTGATCGCCTACCTGGTCATAAAGCCCGGCAACGATGCTGGCGGTTTTCTCTTTGCGGGTAAATTCTTCGAGGGTACCCCGATAACCAAAATACCCATTGCCAATCAGCATTTTGATTCCCTGCCGGTCGACATCTTGTGACGCGAGCTGGTTTTTCTCAGTAATTATCCATTCCATGCTTCCACATTGCTCCACAAACCTGTATTTTCACCACAAAAATGCTGCTGAGGTTCTAAGCCAGCTCGACCGAAATACCCTTTTGATCCAGTTGTACGAGTTTTCCGGCTACCTTTACCGTGACAGGCGTTCCCTCGCTGACACGCAGAACAGCCTCTTTTTGATTGACCTCGACCTGAATGCGTGAGCCGCGGTACGCGATCTTAAAGCCATACCCGCTCCAGTGAGCTGGCAGCGTTGGCTGGAACGATAGTACGTCCCCATCCGAACGCATGCCGCCAAATCCGTAGACGATATTCATCCAGGCTGCCGCGATTGAGGTGGTGTGGATGCCCTCGCCTGAGTTGCGGTTGTAGTTATCCAGGTCGATGCGCGTGGCAAAACGGAAGAACTCGAAGGCCTCTGGATATTTGCCCAGTTCCTGTGCCAGGATCGAGTGCACAGAGGGAGAGAGGGAAGATTCGTGAATGCAGCGCGGTTCGTAATACTCGTAGTTGGCGCGTTTTTCTTCCAGAGTGAAAGACTGGTTATACAGAAACAGGAACATCAGCACATCAGGCTGTTTGATCATGTCATTGCGGTAGATGCGATCATAGGCCCAGTGCGAGTACAACGGGAAATCGCTCACCGGGATGGTGTCTATGTCGATGTGCGGCAGCCGGAAAAAGCCGTCGTGCTGCTCGAACAATCCCGTCTGTGGGTCATAGGGCAAGATCATTTCTTGTGCCATGTGTTCCCAACTGGCCATTTCTTCTGCGCTGACCCCCAATTGATTGGCGTCGCTAGCTCGCAGCACGCTCAAGGTGTATTCGAAGGTGCGTTTGGCCATGTAATTGGTGTAGGCGTTATTGTTCACCATCATCTGGAATTCATCTGGCCCCATGACGGCGTAATAGCCAAACTTTCCCTGTGGGGACCACTGGCCGCGGCTGGCCAGAAAACGGCAGATTTCCACCAGCAATTCGCTCCCCTCGCACCGCAGAAAAGCGTTGTCTCCTGTGATCTTCATGTAGTGCCAGATGGCATAGGCTACCCCGGTGGTAGGCTGTAACTGCAGACTGGCATGCTGCCACAGAGTGCAGCTCTCGCTGCCGTCTGAGGTGGCAATCGGGAAGCAAGCGCCGGCGCAATCCAGATCGTGAGCGCGCATTTTGGCCTGGGACAGGGTTTTGTAGCGGAAATCGATCAGAGCCCTGGCCGCCTGGGGATTGCTGAACAGGTAAAA
>JAAZOQ010000288.1 GCA_012797695.1 Anaerolineaceae bacterium
ATGGCCCTGGTAGTTCCGCTCATTTTGTTCCTCTTCTGCCAGCGCTTCTTCATGCAAGGCATTGTGATTACCGGTGTTGAGAAGTAAGATTGATTCATCAAAACAGGAGGTTTTCATGAAAGTCACTGTCATTGGCGGGGGTTCCACTTATACCCCCGAATTAGTCAACGGTTTTTTGGCGCGGAAAAGCACTTTTCCGCTTTCTGAACTGTGTTTAATGGATATCGATGCCGCCCGCCTCGAGATCGTGGGCGGATTTGCCAAACGCATCGTCGATCGGCACGGGGCGCCTTTTCAGGTGACCCTGAGCACCAATCAGCGCGAAGCCATCCGTGGAGCATCTTATATCGTCACGCAACTGCGCGTGGGGCAGATGCCCGCCCGCCGTGAGGATGAATATCTGGGCCGCCGCCACGGGTTGATCGGCCAGGAAACCACCGGTATCGGCGGCATGGCCAAGGCCCTGCGCACCATCCCGGTGCTGCTCAAGATTGTCGAAGATATCCGCGCGGTCGCCCCCGGAGCCGTGCTGGTCAACTTCACCAACCCGGCCGGGCTCAACACCCAGGCCCTCAGCATGTTCGCCCCCGACATCCACGCCCTTGGCGTGTGCAACGTCGCCGTTACCACCAAAATGTCGATCATCGAAGGCCTCGAAAAAGTGTTGGGCACAAAGGTCGACCCGGCCCAGTGTCAGCTCAATACCCTGGGGCTCAACCATCTCACCTGGCACCGCGGCTTCACCGTCAACGGTCAGGAAATGTGGGGGCCGATCCTGCAGAATTACGTAGCTGAAATTCGCAAAGAAGAGAACCCCGAATTCCCAGCCGATCTGATCGAAAACCTGGGCATGATCCCGAATTATTACCTGCAATACTTCTACAATACCCACGGCAAACTGGCAGCCCAAGAAAAATGGCCGCCTTCCCGCGCGGAAGAGGTCATGGCCATCGAGAAGGACCTGCTGCGCGAATACAGCGACCCGGCCCTGAGCGAGCCCCCAGCCGATCTGATGAAACGCGGCGGGGCCTACTATTCCACCGTAGCCACCCAACTGCTGAATGCCCATTACAACGATCTGGGCGAGACCCACGTGGTCAACACCGTCAACAACGGCGCGGTCAAGTCGTGGCCAGCCGATTGGGTGCTCGAACTGCCCTGCCGCATCGACAAGAACGGCGCGACTCCCCTGCCGGCCGAACCCCTGCCGGACGTGTGCTTTGGCCTGATCGCGCAGGTCAAGTCGTACGAGATCCTGACCGCCCGCGCCGCCGTCAGCGGCGACCGCAACCTGCTGTATCAGGCCCTGCTGGCCCATCCGCTCGGACCGGAAATGGGCGACATCGAGGCCGTCATGGAAGATCTGCTGCAGACCCACCGGCGCTATCTGCCCAATTTCTTCAAAGAATAGGGAGACTCTGCTGATGCCGCATTTTTTTCTGGGAGCTGATCTGGGGGGGACCAAAACTCACGTAAGCATCGCTGACGAGAGCGGCCGCGTGGTTGGTTTTGGGGAGGGGGGCCCCGGCAATCACGAAGCCGTCGGCTATGATGCCGTACAGCACAATCTGCAGGCCGCGGTCAGCGCGGCCCTGCACAGCGCCGGCTTGAGTGCCGACCGCATCGACGGCGCCGGTTTCGGCGTGGCCGGTTACGACTGGCCCATCGAGAAAACCCCAACCCTGGCCGTCATTTCGGCCCTGAACCTGGGGGGCGCCGTGGAACTGGTCAATGATACCGACCTCGGCTTGCTGGCTGGCTCACCGCGCCTGTGGGGCGTGGCTGTCGTCTCAGGCACCGGCTGCAACTGCCGCGGCTGGAATGAAAAACGCACCCGCTTTGGCCGGGTCACCGGCGGTGGGGTAGAATTCGGCGAATTCGCCGGCTCATCGGAACTGGTCTTTCGTACCGGGCAAATTCTGGGGCAGGTATATGCCGGCCGGCGGCCGCCGACCGCGCTGGTCGAAGCCTTTTGCCGCCGCTATCAGGTCAAGGACCTCGCAGAACTGCTGCAGGGATTGATCTGCCGTCAATTCTCGCTGAGCGCCGCGGATGCCCCACTGATCTTTGAAGTTGCCCGCCAGGGCGACCGCCAGGCCCTCGAGCTTGTCCACTGGGCCGGGCAAGAGCTGGGCGCCATGGTCTGCTCGGTAGTGCGCCAACTGGAATTCGAAAGCGTGGATTTCGATCTGGTGCAGATCGGCAGCATGTGGGAAGGCAGCCCCCTCCTCACCGAGGAGCTGGGCACCGCCGTCCACGCCATTGCCCCTGGGGCGCGCATCATCCGCACTCACGAACCGCCAGTGGTTGGTGCAGTCCTCCTCGGCATGCAGGCCGCCGGTGTGGCTCCCTCGCTGGAAGTGCGCGAACGGCTGATCGCCACCATTCCCAACCCCAAACGCCCCAAAGCGGAGTGACATGAAACGTCTGATCGTCAATGCGGATGATTACGGCCTGACCCCGGGGGTTTCAGAGGGGATTCGCCGCGCCTATACTGAGGGCATCGTCCGTTCGAC
>JAAZOQ010000289.1 GCA_012797695.1 Anaerolineaceae bacterium
GGCCTTCTAAAGGTGTGTGCGCGATCTTGTGCGAAAACTCTTTCAACGGATGGGTAATGGAGCGTGTCAGGAACAGGTTCAGAAAAAAGATCACCAGGATGCTCATGAGCACAGCTGCCAGGATGATCCAGAGCATGTTGGCGAGTTCTCTCTGGATATCGGTAATGCGACGGTACATACGGATCAATCCCAGCAATTCGCCGTTGGTCCCTTTGACCGGAAGAAGCACTTCCAGAATTTTCTCTTGAGTAGCTGCGTCGGTGGTGATTGTCCACCAGGAATCCCCCAGCGATTCGTCGGCGGGTAAATCCGGGAGAACACTGCCCACCAGTGCCAGGTCATCCGGCCGGCTGGTGGCCAGCAGAGAGTGGTCAGGGCGGAGCAGCCCGATGCGGGTGGGGCGTTGAAAGTCGGTGGAATCCAAGAGCTGCTGGGCGGCAGTCGAAGAATTCCAGATCTGAGGCTGATCCTGGCTCAGACGTGCTACCAGATGACCCTGGTCGATCAGTTCATTTGCCAGTGCTGGGTAGATGACTCGACTTTCCAATATTTTGGTAAGGCCCAGCCCCAGCAAAGGCAGCAAGATCACAATGGGGAGTAACTGTGCCAGCAGCAGTCGGCGCCGCATGGAAGAGTTATGCGCCATTTTGACCTGTGGCCGTGAGTTTATATCCGGCGCCGCGGATCGAGATCAGGTGAGTGGGCTGAGCCGGATCAGGTTCAATCTTTTGCCGGAGCCAGCGAATATTGACGTAAACGATTTGGGGCTGCCCATGAAACTCAGCTCCCCAGACGCGTGACAATAACTCATCGATGGTGAAGACGCGCTCGGGTTCGACTGCGAGGGCAAAAAGTAGATCGAATTCTTTGGCGGTAAGTTCTACCGGCTTCCCGGCGACAGTAACCGTGTGCGATTTTGAATTGATGAACAGGTCACCGACTTTGAGCTCTATTGGCCCCTGTTCTGGGGTAAAGGTGCCTCGGGTACGGCGCAGCACGGCTTTGATATGTGCGATTAAAACGTCAGTATCAAAAGGCTTGGGCAGGTAATCGTCAGCGCCTAATTCCAGACCGACAATTTGATCCACTTCACGCCGCCGGGCAGTGAGAAAGATCACCGGGACATTCAGTTTATCGTGAAAATAGCGCAGGGCTTCCAGCCCGTCCATACCGGGCAACATGACATCCAGCAGTACCAGGGCAGGACGTTTCTGGTGGGCGGCAGCGATACCGTCTTCAGCAGTGGCGAAGGAATGAGTCTCGAACCCGGCCTGATCCAGACTGAAAGAAAGGCTGCGCCGGAAGAGGTCATCATCATCCACAATAAAGAGCATAGTACCCAAGTCGCCACCTTAAAAAGAAAAAGTCGTTAAATTATTCTAACGCCTTTTTCTGAGAATCAATCTATTGTTCTGTGATTAAGCACCTGCTGAGAGTGCCATCGCGGTTTTCTTTTTTTTGTCTTCTCTCTTTGATCTGTTTGCCAATCACAACGAGACCGACTGAAACGACCGAGACCCCTACGTATTGGAAGGGAAACATCAGGGCCATCAATACCAGTGCAATCCAGGGCTTGGGCAGTACTACAGCGACCAGGGCTCCCATGACGGCCAGGGCAGCGGTGGTGGCGGGGATGACCGGGAAGAGTGCACTGACCGAGAGGCCTAAAGCAGCAGCGCCAAACATCATTGGCAGGAATTGCCCACCCTTCCAACCGGTAGCGAGCAGTATATTGGTCATCAATAAACGGACCAATGCCGTCAAGAAGAGGGTGACAAAACCAATTTGCAGGTATTGCTCATAGGCTGGCTGGAGGAGATGCTGTCCCGAAAACAGGATCATGGGCAACCCCAGTGCCGCAATGCCCAATAAAACTCCGCCGCTTGCTGCTCGCAGGATAGGTTTGTGCTCAAACGGGGCAGCCAGACGCCGAGTCCAGTTTTGCATGAAGAGGAAGAGGGCTCCGGTGGCAGCTCCCAGCGCTGCCAGTGGAATACTCCATGCCAGATCGACCCATTGGAAAGGTTCATGGGGGGATAAGAAACCGCCGCTGTACATGCCGTTCAGCAACTTGATAAGTGCCAGGGCTCCGGCCGCCAATGCCAGCAGATTGGGCCAGTGCTGCAGCGTTTTTTCTACTTGATTTTTGAATTGCTGGGGTAAGGGCAACTGCAGCCTGGCGCGCAGTGAGCGGATCAGATCACCCACCCAGGTACCCAGACCTCCTAAAAGGTCGACCAGAGCGGCTTCGGGTCCCAGGCTGGCACCAGCAATCAGTGACACATAGGCAGTGATCATGCCTTTGGGCAGGGAGTGGTATTCCAGACGCCCGGTCTTTTGCAGTGTTGTGACGGCTTCAGTGATCCCTTTGGGAAAATCTCCCAGGTATTTTTGGCAAAGCCCTACCAGAATACCGCCAATTACGGTGATCAGTAGAATTTGCCACGGCAATGAAGACGTGAGTGAACTCCATAGCCAATTTTGTCCCCATTCCACCAGATGCAGAAAGCTGGCAGTGACAGCCCCGACCATTGTCCCAAGAGAGATGGCTGTCAGAAGGAGTATGATCACTGAAAGAATTTTTTTCATTGCTGCTGCGCTGCTTTCTGGGTGTTAGAGATCAGGATGATTGCGAGCATGATGACACACAACGCAAGATAGACAAAATTGCTGATGGCTCCCGGCGGAGTGTGCGAGAAGATGACAGGTTTAACTCGGCCAACCAGCATTCGCCCGCCGATTTCGAGCAGTTGTATTCCCCACATGATTGGAACCAGCGAGCGATACCGCCAAATTACCAGCCACTGCAGCAAAGCAAGGATCAATTGCGAGCTGCCCCAAAGAGCAAAAGCGAAGATCACCTCGTTGGCCCCGCTGACCGTTAAATCCAGGCCGGCGATACTGCCTGCCCCGCCATCAGCGGCAAAAAGATGGATCAGACTGCGGACGGTGCCGATCAAGGCGACTGCAATCAAAAAGTAGAAAGGGATTTTTGACCCACGGATCTTATTCTCCGCTGGCTGTGGAAGAAATATCCCCAAGAGAGAGTTCATCAGGTTTTGTTCTCCTTCATCAGTCTCTAATAAAATATACAATGTATAAATTATATCTAACAAAACTCTTTCGTCAATAAAAGTTTTGTTAGAATTCTTGCCTGTGGTTCAAGTTTTGGCAGTAATGGGTCTCTTAACGATCAAGGATCACGGCAGCGAAAAGTTCAACCGTCGTGATCCTGATATCGCGAATCGAATAGCGAAAAAATCTAATGCTGCTTTTCTAGAAAGGTTTGTAAAGTGAGGTGAACTTCTTCTGTCGAGGCGCATTCCAGACATTGATGGGCTAATTCCGCGCAGGCCTGGGTATCCATCTTTCGCAGAATTTCTTTTTGGAATGGAATAGTGGGGGGATTCATGCTAAATTCATCCAACCCCATTCCCAACAATAAAGCCGCGGCCTGGGGATCCCCAGCCATCTCGCCGCACATACCAACCCAAATTCCGGCGGCGTGGCCCTTTTCAATGATCTGGGCGATCAGACGCAGTACGGCGGGTTGAAAGAAACTGCACAACTCGGCAACAGATTGATTGGTACGGTCCGCGGCCATCGTATATTGGGTCAGATCGTTGGTGCCAATCGAGAAAAAGTCCACTTCTTTGGCCAGCAGATCAGCACATAAGGCGGCGGCGGGCACCTCAATCATGATGCCGACCTTGGGTGTGGCATTATAAGGAGTGCCTGAGCGGTCGAGTTCCAGCATGCATTCCTGTAGAAGCTTGCGTGCTTGCCGGACTTCCTGAACGGTAGCGATCATCGGGAACATAATCTGCAGATTCTTCCCTGCCCCGGCGCGCAGAATGGCCTTTAGTTGCGGTAAAAAAAGATCA
>JAAZOQ010000290.1 GCA_012797695.1 Anaerolineaceae bacterium
ACCGCCTGCCCCGCGGCGCGGTGATCGGGATGATTGATGCGGTTGTCGCCCGGGAAGAGATTCTGCGGGTCACAGCCCACCAGAATATCCGGCTGCCATTTGCGGATGACACGCACGATCTGGCGGCGCATCTCGAGATCAGGAAATATTTCCCCATCCATGTACCCCAGAAACTCGACGCTCTTCACGCCAATGGCCGCAGCGGCTGCGTTCTGCTCCTTAACGCGCAATTCTCCCATCTCCTCAGGGGAAGCATGCACATCCTGCGACCCTTTCTGACCCTTGGTCAGCAAACAATATCGCACCTCGTGCCCCTGCTGAACCCAGTGGGCCAGAGTCGCCCCGCAAAAAAAATCCGGGTCATCCGGGTGAGCCAGGATGACCAGAATTTTCTTAGTAGAATTCCAAATCGTCGCAGAATCGTCCATATTATTTTGCCCTTTGGCAGCGGTTGCAGCCTCCGCCAGATCCCGAGGAACCTCCACAGCTGGGATTTTCTGCCTTGCGCACGAATGCTTCATACTCCTCAGCCGGTTTCAACTGGGAATTGGGATATTCGCGCCGGCCCAGTTCGCCCAAATCCACGATGACCCCTTCACGCAGCGGAGCCACGTCCACGACTTTGCCTTCGCCATCAGGAGTGATGACGCGCTTGTTCTTCTTGGGCAGCGACTTGCGGGCCTCCACATAGGTCTCGTATTCATAGATCAAGCAGCAGCGCAGTCGGCCGCACATGCCCGTGATCTCCGTGGGGGTCAGCGAAATACCCTGCTCTTTGGCCATACGGATGGAAATGGAGCTGAACTCAGTAATGAACATCGAGCAGCAGCGCGTCTCGAGGCCGCAGGCACCCATACCACCAAAATACTTGGCCACGTCGCGCGGGCCAATCTGGCGAATATCCACCTGAGTCGGGGAAAACATGCGCTGCATATCCGGGCGCAGAGATTTCAACTCGACCTTTTCCTCGGAATCCGTGCTGAAGAAAATCGAAAGACGGGTACCGTCGTAACTGTACTCGGCATTGATGATCTTGAGGTTCAAACGCAGTTCAGCGGCACGGGCCTTGGCCGCGGTAACGACCTCAGGCTCTTTTTCCTGCCAGGATTGACGCTGCAGCAAATCGCGCGGCGTCGCCAGACGCTCAATGGGCTTCCAGGTCCCCTCCGGGGGCGGTTCAGGGTTCTGCACGTTGGTCACAATCTCGCCCAACTGCCAGCCACGGCTGGTCTCCACGATGACCACGTCGCCCAGACGATAATTCTCGAGTTTCGTTGCATCGAAATGATAGATCTTGCCCACCCGTGAAAAACGCACACCAACGATCTTGGGAGTGGTTGTCGTTTGTTCCATGATTCTCACTTTCTGATCAGGCCGCCGCTTCAGCGCCGGTTAAAGCCGCCACGCTGATCTGGGCCGCCAGTTTTTCAGTAATCTCGTTCAATACCTGTGCCGCTTTCGTCTCGGGGTGAGCGTACACAATGGGTTTGCCAAAATCGCCGCCGGTACGTACCGCCGGGTCAATGGGCACCGAGCCCAGGAAGGGCAGCCCGGCACTCTTGGCCATAGCCTCGCCACCGCCCTGTCCAAAGATATCCATGCGGGTACCATCGGGCATCTCCAGGTAGCTCATGTTTTCGATCACTCCCAGCACCGGCACGTTCAACTGCTTGAACATGGCCAGCCCGCGGGTGGCATCATCCAGCGAAACCTGCTGCGGCATGGTCACGATCACCCCGCCGCTCAGTGTCACCGACTGGATCAAGCTGAGCTGAGCATCGCCTGTACCGGGGGGCAGGTCGATGATTAAATAGTCCAGTTCGCCCCACTCGACATCAGAAAGAAACTGGCGGATGGCCGTGTGCAGCATGGGGCCGCGCCAGATCAAAGGCTGACCGGGACGCACCATAAAGCCAATGGACATCATCTTGACGCCATAGGCTTCTGCCGGGATCAAGCGGTCATCTTTCGGGGCAGGCAAATGATCCACCCCCATCATGGTAGGGATGTTCGGGCCATAGATATCTGCATCCAGCAGACCCACCCGCGCACCCTTCATGGATAAAGAAACGGCCAGATTGACCGCAATCGTCGATTTCCCGACCCCACCCTTACCGGAAGCCACCGCCACCACGTTGCGGATGGGCAAACGCAGCAATTCGCGGCTTTTGCCATCGCCCGGCACGGAAGCATCCATGACGATTTCAACTTCCTTCACGCCAGGTAAAGACAGTACAGCTTTCTTGGCGTCGTTCTCGATCTTGCCCTTAAGAGGGCAAGCCGGTGTGGTCAAAGTCAATTTGAATTTGACCTGTTCCCCTTGAATCTCGATCTGATCGATCATTTTCAAAGACACCAGGTCACGGTGTAACTCGGGCTCCTGAACAGTACTCAATACCTTTAATACATCATCGGACGTAATCATGGGTTGTCTTTTCCTTTAATCTTTACGTTTGGAGAGGAACTCGGCAACGTCTTTGCGGCACTGCTCGTACATTTCGAGCAGTTCAGTATCACTGCCCTTATAGCGTTTGAGTACGGTGTGCGCACATTGGGTGCATCCACGCATGGCGCGAAAAGAATCCGCGTCGCAGCCCGAGCAGCCCGCCAACTTGATCACCAGTTCTGAAAAAGCAATCTTATCGACCTCGGTCGCCGTTGGAGCAGTGACCTCATCGATCAACCGGTCCCAGGCTGGCCCGCGCAGGTGCTTCAGTGTGGGTGTGACCCGCATCGGGAAGAAAAGTTCCGTATCCGCATTAAACATTCTTTCACCTCAGCCGACTCTATCATCCGGCTGTTTCCTCATTAATAAAACCCCTTGCATTTTAACATAGTATTTCGGATATGCCGATCCGATTCACAGTGACCTCCGCACCGTCAATTTGGATTCATTTTATCGTGATTGAGAAGAAAGTCAAGTTGAGGCATGCCCCTACCCACTAATGAACGCCAAGCCAAGTTAAAAATATCTTGTCCGCAAATGACATTGATTCACCCGAAAAGAATTCAAAAAAAAGATCACTCTAAATTACGTTTCGTCGGACCGGATGGTCCCGACCTGCTTGTTTACAGGCATTGTAAGGAGATAACAGCGGCAGCGTTTTCCCCCTTTTCAATTTTTAAAACGATACGGCTGAGCAAAGTGCGCTCAGCCGATCTTTCTTCTCCTCGGAAGGATATCAGCAATTTATTCGACAGTAACAGACTTGGCCAGGTTGCGCGGTTGATCGACGTCGAGCCCGCGCAGGCAGGCAATGTGATACGCCAGCAACTGCAGCGGAATGACGTTGATGATCGGGCTAAGCATCCAGGGGGTCTCGGGCACCCAGAGCACCTTATCCACCAGGCTGGCAACCCGCTCGTCGCCTTCAGTCGCCACGGCCACCACGATACCGCCGCGCGCCTTGGCCTGTTCGATCTGCGAGATCATCTTCTCGTACCACTGATCCCGCGTAGCCAGGGCCAGCACCGGCATGTTCTTATCCACCAGCGCAATGGGGCCATGCTTCATTTCACCAGCGGGATAGGCTTCAGCGTGGATATACGAAATTTCTTTCAGTTTTAATGCGCCTTCATAAGCAATGGGCATGTTGATGCCGCGGCCCAGATAGAGCATGTCGTGGGTGTCCTTCAATTCATGGGCCACCGCTTCGACTTCTTTTTCGCGATCAAGGCACTTGCCCACCAGCTCAGGTACGAGGCGCAGATCATGCACCAGCGCTTTGCGCTGAGCGGCGTCGATGGTGCCGCGTTTGTCGGCCAGCAAGATCGCCAGCATGTAGAGATCGACCAGCGGTGCGGTGAAAGCTTTGGTTGAAGCCACGCCAATTTCAGGGCCGGTTTGCATGGAAATGTAACCATCAGCCACGCGCATGGCCTGCGAGCCAATGGCGTTGACAATCGACCACAGGTGGGCACCGCGTTTGCGGGCCTCTTCCATGGCCGCCAGGGTATCAGCGGTCTCACCGGATTGGCTGATGGCCATGGCCACAGTATGAGTATCCACAATAGGATCAGCGTAGCGGAACTCAGAGGCAATCTCGTTACTGGTGGGGATGCGGGCAATGCGTTCGAGCAGGATCTTGCCCACCATGCCCGCATGCCAGGCAGTGCCGCAAGCCAGCATGACGATCTTGTTGATGCTGCGCGCAGTTTCATCGGTCAGATTCAACTGGGGCAAACGGATCGTGCCCTCTTCGAAATCAACGCGCCCGGCCAGGGTGTCATTCAATGAGCGGACCTGCTCATGGATCTCTTTTTGCATGAAGTGGCGGTACTCGCCCTTTTCCGCAGCCACGGGATCCCAGGCAATAGAAGAAACCTGTGGGGTCACCGGCTTGCCCTCGATAGTGGAAATAGTCACGCCGTCGCGTTTGACGATCGCCATCTGGCGCGATTCGAGAAAGATCAGGCGGCGGGTATGTTCCATAATGGCCGGGATATCCGAGGCGATATAGTTTTCGCCTTCGCCCAGGCCCAGCACCACCCCACCGGCATTGCCGATGCGGGCCGCGATAATTTTATCGGGTTCATTGGAGGAGAAAATGACCACCCCGTGCGCGCCCTTCAAGCGCGACAGGGTCTTGCGGGCAGCAGTCTCAAGATCGTCGCCGGCAATCATATATTTTTCGACCAGCAGTACGATGGTCTCGGTATCGGTATCCGACTGAAATTTTGCCCCACCCTTGAGTAATTCTTCTTTCAGTTCGATGAAATTTTCGACAATGCCGTTGTGCACGACCACCACCTTGCCAGTCGCGCCCATGTGGGGATGGGCATTGCGCGCCGAGGGCTCCCCGTGAGTTGCCCAACGGGTATGGCCGATGCCCAGACGCCCGTGGATGGGGGTCTCATCGACCAGATGCTCCAGATTGGCCAGTTTGCCGGCGTCGCGGCGCACTTCGATGTGCCCGTTGGTCAGCACGGCCAGGCCGGCGGAGTCGTAACCCCGATATTCCAGCTTCTTCAGGCCTTTCAAAATGATCGGTGTGGCATCCTGCTCACCGATGTAACCGACAATACCACACATACTTCCTCCGTATTCAAACAGACGCACTTCACCCTGAGATGAAGAGCAAGAATTCGAGCAAAGCATAACACTGCTCAAAAAGTTGAGTTATTTGAAAAGGATGGAAAGTGCAGGGGCTGTGTGCCACCCGGAGGGCTTCCGCTGATCTTTCGATTTTCCCGGGGTATCCCGGTTAGCTTTATCTCGCGATAAAGAACCCTCATCCTCGTCACCCGAAATGACTCGGGCCATGCGCTTGGCTTTCCATAAACTGAACAGAATTTCCGCAGCACCTCCACAGCTTGAACTTCTGACTTTCGCCTATTATACTCGATAATATCTGCTGTCAAGAGTCAAGGAAAGCCGCCGATGAGCGAACCCGAAGAAACCTACGAAGCACGCAGCCATTCCCTCGCCCTGATCTGGGTACCCATCCTGAGCCTGATCGCCGTCATCGTGATCGCGCTAACGTTGTTCTACTCGCTCGGCCAGGGAAACTCCACCCCGCTGCAAGATTTCGACAGCATGGTCGTCATGGACGGCTTTCACAAGATCAGTCTGGAAAGCGGGCAGCACTTCGACCTGTCTTACGAACAGAATCACGACCGTACCTTTGCCGGCACAGTCCGGCATATTTCGATGGACCACGAAAAACTCTTCCCGATCATATCGTATGACATTCTGGTCACCAGCGGTGATTACGCCGACCCCGAGAAAGTATTCACCACAGTCGAGAATCACCACTTCACCTGGGTAGCCCGCACGGACGCCCCCTTGCAGGGAGAGATCCATCTGCTGCACACCGTTCCGATGAATCAGCAAATGGAAGACGCCCTGGGGCAGATCCACAACGGCGATACCATCCTCGTCGAAGGCTGGGACATCCTGCGCATCGAGGGTTACGATCAAAAAGGGGAATACATTGGCTACTGGCAGGATTCGGGCTGCAACACCACTCTGGTTACCGACGTGACCATCGCAGCCAGCAGCTCTCAGCGATAATCTGCAATAAGATACTCGTAACGGGCCAGATTCATCTGCACAATCTCATGCCAGCGCTGGCAGCTCCACAGCGGGCCGCGAATAATGGGCAGCAAGTGATCATAGTACGCGTGCAGACGTGGATCTGCAATATGATTGGTGCCGGTCTGTAAAGTCTCGATGTAGCCCGGCGGAATGCGGCGGGTGAAATGGCCGATGCGGATACTGCCACCGTCAGGGTGCAGTCGGGCCAGAAGAGCATTGGAAAGAGCCAGCCCATCGACGATATACACCTGCGGCCCTGCATAATATCCCAGCATACCAATCATGTTGGTCTCGATGACTGCCGGCCCACGGCGGCGCAGTTCCTCACCCCCATAACGCTGATAGTAAGCCGGCAGATCTTTCCAGGCATAACCCGAAAAGAGGCCATTGCCCGAAAAATAATAGGAACGCTCATCCGCGATGCCCGACATGGCAATAAAAGAACCTACTTCTTTCGTCGGCGTATTGCGCCACGGCCAGATAAATGAAAACAGAGAAAAGCCTACAGCAATCAATCCAAATAGCACCCACAACATTCGCTTCTTTTTTGTAAAAGAGAGCTGGATGATCAGGATCATCGCCATCAAGAAAGGCGCCGTCAGAAAGCGCCCGCCCATGAAATCCCCGCCGATGAATACCACGTAGGTCAGATAAAGCAGCATCCCCGCGGCAAAAGCCAACCGCCGCCGGCTCGGCCGCGCCAGCAGAAGGCTGAGCAGCCCCAGCACCATCGCCAGCAGCGTCCAGGGGTCGATGACCGCAGTGTATTTCAGATAATCAAGGCCACGCGCCAGCAAATACATCCGCGGCAGCCCGGTATACAGTTTGGCTACCGCCGTATTGGGAATCAAAAAGCCATAATAGACCAGAGAGAACCCCTCCCAGAGCAGCAAGGGGATCTGCCCCAGCAGCATCACGCCCAGGCTGCGCAGGGAATGTCGCCGTCCCCAGGCAAAGATCAGCGCCGGCAGCACCAGCAGGAAGGCATCCAGCCGATTGACGGCCAGCAGGGATCCCAGCAGTGAGAGCACGAAAAGACGGCGGAGAGACTCTGTGCCACGGAAATAGGCCCAGGCAAAGAGAACGAGCAGCAAATGGGTGAGCGGATTTTCGAGGCCGCTGGTGGAATAATCGAGAAAAGCCGTGGAAAGGGCCAGACACAGAACACCGATCAGCCCAGATTCCCAGGTGCGGGCTACCCTGAAACACAGAAAATAGGCAGTCAGAAAAGACAGGAAAAGCCCCAGGGTGATGGTAGTGAAATAGGGTTCACGAGTGATCGCGTAAACCGCGCTGATCAGGAACAGCCACAGCGGATGGGTGTAAGCCTGGACCCGCTCGCCGACGTTCCAGACCGGGCCGTAGCCGTGAACAAAATTATCCACGACGCGCAGGGTGATAAAGCCGTCATCGCCGATCCAGGCCCGGTGCAGAGCAAACCCCAGAAAAGCAGCGAAAACGGCCAGGGTAAGCAAGATCAGCAGAAACGTCTGCCAACGTTTCTGAGTAGAAAGTGGTTTGAGCTGAGCCGCGGCATTGTGCATGAGAATAACGCTTCCGCAGGGGAATTCCCCCTCTTGAAATCAGTCCAGAATCAGACTCTGGAGATCGTCTCGTAATCGTGGATACTACAGGCCGAGCGTGCCCTGCTTGGGGCCAGACTTTTCGACCTTTTCGGCTTTCTTGAAGGCTGTGGCATTCTCAGGCGTCGGCGGCAGCTTGGGCTCGGCCCCGTTCAGCAGTTCTTCGACCGAAAGCATTTGCAGACGCGGATAGTCTCGGTTCCAGATCTCGGAATGATAGAAACCTGCACTGGCCGCTTCGGTAACCATCTCGCGGGTTGGTTCTTCGAGCGTGATGAAGATGCCGATCTGTGCCTGTTCGCGTTCCAGCGTTCCCTTGAGATCACGGATCATCGAACTGTTGACGTGGCCGCTCTTGACCTGGATCAAGGCCTGCTTCAAACTGCCGCGGGCATCATCCAGAAAACTGATATAACCATCGATGCCGCGGTCGCTGCCCTTCTTGCCTTCACGGCTATTCTCACTGCCCCCCAGCGGACGGGCTTTGATCAACGACAGCGCCCACCACTGGAATTGATAGCGGTCTTCGCGAGCCAGGTGCTTTGCCCCGCCCAGGTCTTCAGGCTCGCCAATTACCTGATAATCGCGTTTGGGTTCGAGGCCAAAATTACCCTTGAGGCGGTTCTTGTGCATGGCAATGGCCAAATGAGTAATGTCGATGCCGATCCATTTGCGCCCCAGCTTTTGCGCCGCTGAAATGCAGGTACCGCAGCCAGAAAAAGGATCGAGGACGATATCACTAGGTTCAGAAGATATTTCAATAATTCTTTCCAATAAAGCCAATGGTTTCTGAGTAGGATACCCTAATGCTTCATTACCTGCAGCTTGTGGAATATCATCCCACAAGTTGGTAATTGTCCTTCCCTTTGAATCAGAAAGATATTTTTTATATTGAGGAACTGCACCAGGATGAAGTTGTACAACTAATCCATCAGCATAAGCTTTTTCCATTCTATCTTTTGTCCATCGCCAGACTCGTTTAACTCCCAAGAATTCATAAGTTAAATTTGGTCGATCATCATTGGGGTTAAGAAGAGGCAATAACCTATAACGCCCATCTGAATCTTGATAGTGATAGGCTTTTTCAATATATTCAGGATCATGATCACCATAAGGAGGAAAATACTTACATTTCTGGGTTTTAGAATACCGAAGAATAATATCAGTCGAATTGGGCAAATTAGCAGAAGTATTACTCTTGGGATTTGATCTTTTCCAAATTATTTCATTTCGAAAATTGTTTGGCTGAAAAATCACATCTAAAATTATTTTTAGATAATGGCTGGCGGTGGGATCGCAGTGCAGGTAAAGTGAACCGGTGGGCTTGAGCACGCGGTGCAGTTCGACCAGACGGGCGGCCATCATGACCAGGTAGGCCATCATCTGGTTGCTGCCAATGAACTGGCGCATGGCGTCCATCATTTTCGCCACGTTCAGCGGTGCATTCTGGATGATCTCCTGATAAGTCCGTTCAGCGGTCTCACCCCAATGCCAGGCGTCATCAAAAGCCGTGATCTGGGCATCCGACCCGGCCCCGCTCTCATCCTTGAAAAGCACATTGTAGGAACGGTTCGAATTGAATGGCGGGTCGAGGTAGATCAAATCGATGCTCTCATCCGCAATGAAGCGGCGCAGAATATCCAGATTATCCCCGTAATAAAGTGTGTTTTCCATGATACGCTCTCCCTTCCCCATTATATAACGGGTTATGGCAGCGCGAAGAAAATTGCTCGGTCGTTCAGCTTTCCTGCAGCAAAATTCAGCAAAAATCGTTTACAAGCGGCACGAGTTCGAATATAATCAAGGGCGTCGCGTAATGCGGGTGTGGCCAAGTGGTAAGGCATCACCTTCCCAAGGTGATATTCGTGGGTTCGAATCCCATCACCCGCTCTTTTCTTTTTAAATCCCCCCTACCTTTCATAAATGTTAGGCTTTCTCGCCTGACTTTTCGTAACTTCTGGTGTATAAACATACTGTGGCAGAAGACTGCCTCTGCATTGCATTTAACCATTACGAAATCAGGTGTAACTCATGCCCCCTCAGAAAACCATTCTTCACATCGAAGATAATTTCGAGAACCGTGTTCTGGTGCGCCGCCTGCTGCAATCCGCCGATTATCAGGTACTGGAAGCCGAAAATGCCCTGCAGGCCATCAATCACCTGCGGCGGGTGCGCCCCGATCTGATCCTGATGGACATCAACATGCCTGACGTAGACGGCTATACGCTGACTGCCAAACTCAAAACCATTCCCGGCATCAAACAAATTCCGATTGTGGCCATCACCGCCAACGCCATGCGTGGTGACCGCGAAAAGACACTGCGGGCCGGCTGCGACGGCTACATTGAAAAACCCATCGACATCGATACGTTTCTTGACAAAGTCGCCTATTTTCTACGTCCCACTACCTCCAGGGGAGAATTCAATGGATAACAGTGACCTTTCTGTCGGTAAATCCGAGACCAACAATCCCAGTCCAATCGTCATTCTGGTCGTCGAAGACAACATCGGCAACTTCAAATTGATCGCCCGCCTGCTGGGTTCGCTGGGTGTGCAGTGCGAATGGAAAACCTCGGGCTACGAAGTGGTCGAATTCGCACGTAACCTTGAAAAGATCGATCTGGTGCTGATGGATATCCGCCTGCCGTACGAAGACGGCTACGAAGCCATGCGCAAGATTCGCCAATCGCGCCAGTTCGACAACATCCCCATCGTGGCGGTCACGGCCGTGGCCGGCCCGGAACAAATGAAAACGGCCCGTCTGGCAGGTTTTGACGGTTTCATCGGCAAACCGCTCGACCCGGACCGGTTCCCTGAGCAAATCAAACAAATCCTCGCCGGTAAAGCTGTCTGGGAATACAACTAAGGAGTGGAAACATGAGTGATCAAACGGCTGACATCCAATCGCAGAAATCTGCCCCCGTGTTCCGCGGCAGTCTGGTCCGCACCGTTATTCTCAGTCTATTGATCGTCGCCCTGTTGCCTGCCACGATCATCGGCGCCACCAGTTACGTCCGTTTCCAGAATTCCATCCAGACACAGACCATCAATCAGCTTTCCTCCCTTTCCCAGACCAACGCATTTCAGATCGAACAGGTCAACATCACCACCAAATCCGCCATCATCGGCTTTGCCAATTCCTCTCAGATCATCAACGCCTTCGTCGAAGGCAACGAAAACCCCAATTACTTCCTTTCCAGCACAACCCTGAACAACTACATCGACTCAACCATCAGCAGTCTCTCGACCAACAACGTCTCGGCCATCTACGCCGTTAACCCTTACGGTCAGGTGCTGCTGGGCTCAAAGGCCAATCAGATCGGGGCCCTGATCTCGAACGAGAAAGAGATCATGAACCTGATCGGCACTGCCAATTCGGCTCTGATCTTCAACCCGGATAACAACTATCCGAACCAGTTGATTTTGATCACCGCCTACACCAAGCAAATGCAGGGGCAAACCTCCCCGGTCACCTTCCTGTTCTACTCGCACCCCTCTGCGGTCAGCACTGCCCTGAAAAACCCGGGGTCTTATTTCACCACCGCCAACGTTTATCTGGTGACCTCCCAGCAAGACATCGTCTCGCTGAACTCGGTGATGCAGACCCCTTATCTGGAAACCTTCCCAGAAACGCTGCAGCAAAGCCTGCTGGGAATGATCCAGGAAGCTGGCGGCGGCAAGGATTTCTCGTACACCAACGTCAACAACGACGCGGTATTGAGCTACATCCGCCCCATTGACGCCATCGGGGCCACCTATGTCATCGAAGTCCCGCTGCAGGACGTACAGGCGCAATTACAGCAATTGCTGCGGTTCATTCTCATCCTGCTGGCCGGGGCCGCAGTCCTGGCCGGCGTGATCGCCTTCGTAGGTGCCCGCCAGATCGCTGTCCCGCTGGTTGATCTTTCAGAGAAAGCCCGCAAATTCGCAAACGGAGATTTCAGCCAAAAAGCCGTGGTCAACCGCGGTGATGAAATTGGTCTGCTGGCTTCTTCTTTCAACTACATGGTGACCCAGCTTTCCACGTTCTATACCTCCCTGGAAGCCAGAGTTGCCGAACGTACTGAACAGCTACGCACTTCCTCCGAAATCGCCATGGAGGCTGTGTCTTCTCCGAACACCAACGAAATTCTGCAAAAAGTGACCCAGTCCATTGTCAGCAAACTGGGCTTCCCTTACGCGGCTATTTATCTGGCCGATAAGAACCTGAAAAACGTCATCCTGACCGAGGATGCTGCTGCCGACTCCGAAGAAAAACTGCCGGAGCGGCACTTGAGCCTGCCCATCGATGCCACCTCGCTGATCGGCTGGTCCGCCGCCAACCGGCAGGCCCGTCTATCACAGAACGTGCTCAACGAGCGGCCGCGTCTGCTGCCGGCACCATTACTGGCAGCGACCAAATCTGAAATTGCCCTGCCAATTCTGATCGGTGATCGTCTGGCCGGTATCCTCGACATTCAAAGCCCGAACGTCAATGCCTTCGACTTCGAATCCATGCCGGCTTTCAGTACCCTGACCAACCAGATCGCTGTGGGTATGCGTAATATCGAATTGCTGGAAACAACCCAGTTGAACCTGCAAGAGACCGCCGCTCTGTATTCCGCCAGCCGTGCCATTACCCAGGCCCAGACCGAAAAAGAAGTGGTGAGCGAGATCAACAACCTGTTCGCCCCATCGACTTACGTGTGCTTCACCTTGAACGTGGTCGGGGATGAAGTCGAAGTGATTGATATTGCAGATTCTCAGCTTTCGATCACCGATCAATCACTGCTGGGAATACGTATTCCGTTCGAGAACGCGCTGCAAAGCATGAATGAAAACGAAATGGTGTTGATCGACAATTTCCAGGTACTGAGCGATTACAGCCAGTTGACCGCTTTCTTTGGACGGCGTGGCTGCCAGTCGCTGGCGCTGCTGCCCGTCTATGAAGCCCGGCAACTGACCCACCTGCTGGCCATCGGCTCACGTGAAGAAACTCCACTTTCTGAACCTGTGCTGCAGCCCTATCTGAACTTGGCCGAAACCGTAGGCAACTCACTGGGCAAAATCCACTTGAGTGAATCTCTGGCACGCCGGCAAAAAGAAATCGGATTGCTGCAGCAAAGTGCCGTGGTCAAGACCATTGCCGAGCGCGGAACGCTAAGTGAGCTACATTACCAGTTCCGTCAGGCCTACGGGGAAGACGTTGGCCTGTGTGTGGCGCTTAAAAACGCGGCTGGGCTGATCGAAGTCCCCTATTACTGCGTCGGCGGCGGCGAAGTATTGGATATTCCGGCCTATACGGCTGAAAATGACTTGGTTGCCCAAATCATCGAAAGCGGTGAAAGCCAAAACTTCGAAAACGCGGCGAATCTGAACCGTTTCGCCATTCATTCTTCTGAGTTCCAGCTCAGCGCCCGCGCCTGGCTGGGCATTCCGTTGCGTGCCAACGACCAGACCATCGGCGCGCTTGCCCTGTTTACCTCCGAAAGCGAACAGGCCTTCCCCCAGGGAAGCCAAACCGTGCTTGAATTGATCGCTAACCGCTTCTCCAATGCTCTGACCGCGCAACAACTTGAAAGCAACTGGAAGAGCGCCGAACAGGCTTACCAGAGTGAGAAATTCCTGCTCGATTCCCTGCTTGATGTGCTGCCTGATCAGGTTTCGGTGAAAGACGGCCGCAACGTCTTCCAGCGTTTGAGTAAATCGCTGAGCCACTTCCTGGGTAAATCCGCCCCGGTCGAGCTCATCGGAACCGAAGACAACTTTGTGTACCGGCCTGACAGTGAGCAAAGCGAAGCCGAAGCCGTACAGCAACTGCTCGCCGGGCAGCAAACAATTACGAATCACAAAGAAACCTGGGTCGGCCCGGAAGGGAAAGTGCACTGGATGATCACCAGCCGGATTCCGCTGGCCGAAGGTCCCGAAAAAGAAGCGCGGCTGCTGAGCGTGTCGCACGAGATCACCGATCTGGTGCAGGTGCAGCAAATTGCCGAGCAGCGCGCTGAGCAATTGTTGACTACCTCTGAAATCGCCAGTGAATCCACTGCCGGCACCATGGATGTAGAAGTGACCCTGAACCGCCTGGTCAACCTGATCAAGGAACGGTTCAATTTCTATCACGCTTCCATCTTCCTGCTCGATCCGCTGGGCAAATTCGCCACCCTGCGCGAATCCACCGGAGAAGCCGGCGCGCAACTGAAAGCCACCGGGCATAAACTGGCCGTTGGCTCACCTTCCATCGTGGGTCAGGCCACCGGCAAAGGTCAACCAGTCGTCATTGGCGATGTGACCCAAGAAGCCAACTATTACGCGAACCCACTGCTGCCAGATACCCGTTCTGAAATGGCCATTCCAATGAAAATTGGTGAGCAGGTTTTGGGTGCTCTGGATGTGCAATCCACAGCCTTCAATGCCTTCTCGCAAGAAGACATCAACGTTCTGCAAATTCTGGCCAACCAGACTGCCATCGCCATCCAGAACGAAGACCTGTTCAGCCATACCCATGAAACTCTAGAACGGCACCGCCTGCTGCACAAAGTAACCGAAGCCAATGTGGAAACGATGACGGTGGAAGATGCCGTGCGCGCTTCTATGGAAGTGCTGCACCAGGCAATGCCCGGGGAACAGATCACCTACTTCGTGGTCGATCAAAAAGACGTGCTGGTCACCCGCGCCACCGCCGGTATTGCCAACCCCGACCAGACCACCCGGCGCATCCCCTTTGGACGCGGCGTCGTGGGTATGGTTGCGACCAGCGCCAACCCGGTGATGGTTGCCGATGCGCAGACCAACCCGGCTTACCAGCCGCAGAACTTCGAGACCAACTCCATTCTGGCAGTCCCCGTCAAATTCGCGGATGAGCTGCTGGGAGTCATCAACATCGAATCCACGACACTGGCTAAATTCGACGAAAACGACCAGGAATTTGTCGCCACCCTGGCCGCCAACATGGGTGCCATCATCACCAACATCCGCTTGCTGGAGCAGGTGCGCGATCAGGTACAGCGTCAGCAGCGTCTGTTCGAAATCACCAGCAAAATCCGCCGCTCGGTCGATATGGATACCATCATGCAGACAACCATCAATGAAATTGGTTCGACCCTGAACGTCAAGCGGGCCACCATCAAGATCTCTCCGAATTTTGAGAAATCTACTGGCCAGAAGGAGCAAGAATGATCGGTTATTTTCGTTCCCTCTCTCCCCTGCAGGCACCTGCCAGCGTCGACCCTGAAGACAAGCTGAAGCTCTGGCAGGAAAGAATTCTGCAAACCCTCTTTCTGGTAGGCGGATTGTTTGGGTTGGTTTTCACGCTGCTTTTTGTGGCTTCCTCCTTCCGCAACCATACCTACGCCATTTTCATCAGTGCCATTGGCCTGATGGTCATCAGTCTGACCTTCTTTGCCCTGCGCAAACTCTCGTACTGGGTACGTTCCATCGTAGCGCTGGCAATCATCTTTGTGGTCGCCAACCTGGTGTATTTCAATTCTGGCTGGACTGGCATTTCCATCCTGCTGTTGCTGCTCTTCTCTTTTCTTTCGACCACCCTGCTTTACACCACCCCCTCGCGCATCGGACTGTTTCTGAGCCTGACCACTCTGCTGGTATGGGCCACTTTGCGCTTCACCAACATCGTTCAGGGCGTAGGGTTGGCCTTCACAGTTAACTCGCTGGGAATCGATCTGTTGATCGTACTGCTGACCGGCATCACCATCAACCTGGTCATTGCTTCAATCAAATCGCGCTACCTGGAAATCAACTCACTCAACCGCTCGCTGCGTGAAGAAAAAGACACGCTAACCCAGAAAATGGATGAGCAAACCTCCATTCTGGAACGGCGTGTGACACAGTTGAAAACCGCCGCCGAGATCACCAAATCCATCTCCTCCATCGTTGATCCACAGTTGCTGATCCGACAAGTTTCGGACGCCGTACGCGAACGATTTGCGCTGTACTACGTGGGTGTGTTCCTCATCGATCCCATGAAAGAGTTCGCTGTGCTGCAGTATGGTACCGGTGAAGCTGGCCGCAAAATGATGGCAAACCGTCACCGTCTGGCCGTGGGCGGGTATTCCATGATCGGTTGGACCACCCATACCCGCAAAGCCCGTATTGCTCTGGATATTGGCGCCGAGGCCGTCCACTTCGACAACCCGCTGCTGCCAGAAACCCGTTCGGAGCTGGCGCTACCAATCGCCACCACTGCCAACATCTACGGCGCCATGACCATTCAATCCGAGAAGCAAGGCGCATTCGATGAGAACGATATTCTGGTGCTGCAAAGTATTGCCGATAACCTGGCGATTGCATTGGAAAATAACAGCTCCTTCGAAAAAACGCAGAAGACGCTGGAAGAAATCCGCGTGCTGAACAAAGCCTTTGTGCAGCAGGCCTGGGGCGAAGCTCTGGCCGTTCATGGAGATCTGGAAGCCGAATTCGAAAACTCACAGCTCGAATCTGGCGCAGGTTCGACCCGATCCGTACAGGTGCCGCTGTATTTGCGTGATGAGGTGATCGGGCAAATCGACCTGGAAGTCGTTGGGGATACACTGGATGCTCAGCAAATGGAGTTTCTGGAATCCATTTCTTCCCAGACCAGCTCGGCACTGGAAAACGCCCGTTTGATCGATGAATCCCAACGAACGGCCTCGCGCCAGCAAAAATTGAATGAGCTTTCTGAGCAATTCTCGCGGGCACTGACCATCGAAGACATTCTCAAGACCGCCGTCCAGGAATTTGGGCATCTGCCCTCGGTCTCGGAGGCAACGATCTCACTGCTGCCGCCTGAAGAGACCAACCTGGGCAAGAACAATGAAAAGCGAGGGAGATAATCCATGATCCTGTCTGACTCCTCGAATATTTCCGAATCCATAGAAACCGCCAGCGTCAATGCGCAGAAAATGATCCGCGGCGCCAATGAAACGCTGCTGCAGAATTTTCTGAATGGCAGCTTGATTCTGGGGACAATTCTCTTCTTTCTGAATCTCTACAATGCCTTCCAGCAAGAAGACACCTTCGCCACGATCATTGTCTTTGCTGCCTACGCGCTGGTCTTTTTAATCACCTTCGCTCGCATGATCCCCTATACGATCCGGGTCGGATTCCTGACCATCGCCTATCTGCTGACCGGCGTGATCAGCTTCTACCAATCAGGGATGAACGCTAATGGTCTGCTCTATCTGCTGATCTCAGTGCTGGTGATTGCTCTGCTCGAAGAACGCGGCCTGTGGATTCTGCAAATTGGCATCAACACAATTCTGGTATCGATCATGAGCTATCTGATCAATACCGGCATTATCGAAGTTGGCTCTTCGCTGGTCGAGAACAACACGTTACTCTACTGGATCTCGGTCATCGTCAACTTCACCTTCCTGCTCATCCTCACAGCCGGGCCAATCTCCCAGTTCATGCGCACCTGGCACCGTCAGGTCGAGGAACTCAATCTGCAAAATGATCAGTTGACCCGCGAAAACCTGGACTTGCAGGCCAGACGTACCGAGTTCGAAAAAGACTTCGACCGCCGGCGTCTGCGCCAGGTGACCGCCCGACAGATCTCACGCGAGATCTCGCACCAATCCGATATCGACAAACTACTGACTGATACGGTTGATCTGATCCGCACCCAGCTCAACTATCAGCACGTTGCCATTTTCATCACTGACGAAAGAGGCGAGACCGCCTCTCTGGTGGCAGCAACTGGCGAAGGCAGCCAGGCCCTGCTCGAGAGAAAGTATCGTATCCGCGTTCAGGAGCCGGGCATCATCAACTCGGTCATCCTGCACGGTGAATCTTTCTTGTCGAATAATCTGGCCGAAGAGACCCGCGTCAACCGCAGTTTCATCATTCCCAAAGCTCAAGCGGAGTTGACCGCCCCGTTACGCATTGGGCAAAAGATGCTGGGCGCACTGGATGTGCAGGCCGAACAAACTGACGTTTTCAGAGACGAAGACATCGAAATGCTGCAGACCATCGCTGATCAACTGGCACTGGTCATCGATAAAGCTACCCAAATCCAGGCTCTGCAAGAGCACGTTGCCAACCTGGAAGAGAGCTACCGCTCCTATACCCGCGGTGCCTGGACCAGCCATCTGGCAAGTATCAAAGAGAATCTGAATTATGCCTTTGTCAACGATACACTTTCAACCGAGTTTGAGCCCTTCAAAATCTCTGAGGAAGCCATGAATAACGGTGAAATCGTTACCGCAGCCCCTGGAGATGAAAATAACCCGGATAGCGATGAATCGATCATGGCCGTGCCCATCGTCCTGCGCGATCAGGTATTGGGAGTATTGAACATCAAGTACAAAGGGAAAGAAATTCCGCGCGACCTGACTGCACTGGTCAGCAATGCTTCTGATCGTCTGGCCCTGGCTCTGGAAAATGCCCGTTTGTTGGAGCAAATTCAGCAGCGTGCGGATCGCGAACATCTGGTCGGTGAGATTTCCTCCAAACTGCGGTCAGCCACAGACATCGATTCGATCCTGCGTACCACGGCCGCTGAGTTGGGGAAATCACTCGGAATCGACGAAGTGCGCATCCAGTTGCGCGCCAATGAGAACAAGTAGGCGGAGGAATCATGTCAGACCAAACTACCATACCTAATCCACAACATTCCACCGCTCATTCAGAATCGGCTCCGTTCTTCAAAACCATGCTCCTCGTGCTGGCGGCTGTGCTGGCTCTGGCAACCCTAGCTAGTTTCGTCGGCGGCATCGCCTTCCGTTTTTGGCCATTGTACCTGCTGGCAGCCAGCTTCGCGATTTCCACTTTGCTGGTGATCTTCACCCTTTCGCCCCTGTGGAACGCTCCAGTCGGCGTCAAGCTATTGATCACCTTGCTGGCAGTCGAGACTTCCTTCGTGCTGACTGGAGGGATCGTCTCGTTTGCCTATGGCCTGCCCATTGCCTTTGTAGCCATCGTGGTCGCCTTCCTGTTCACCGCCCTTAACCCCAGCGGCTGGCTGAATGAATGGATGATCGGTATCGGCTTCTTTGGAGCGCTGGCTTCAACACTTCTGGCCGTGTTGGGCAACATGCCACACCTATCGAACTTTATCGTCAACCTGTTCATTATCCTGCTGGACGTTGGTGCTATTGTTCTTTTGATCGAGTTGCTGCGCCGCGGCTTAATCACGGCTTCACTGCGTTTGAAATTGACCCTGGCCGCTCTTTTACTGGCCGTTGTTCCGCTAGTCATTCTGGCCTTCATCAACACTCGATCCATTCAGAGCACGATCTCGAACCAGACGAACGACTCCCTGCGTGTGGCTACAGAACTGACCGTGTCACAACTGGACGATTTCTTTAGTTCCAACCTGACCACGCTCAAGAATGCTGCCGCCCTACCTGCAGTCATCAATTACCTTCAACTCACTGGCAACCGCAGCGGTACCAGCCAGGAAGTTGCCCTGGCCGCTACTTTGAACTCACTGCAAGCGAACAGCCAGCTCTATGCTCCTTCTTTCGGTGTGCTGAACTTGCTGGGGCAAGACGTCTACGATACCAATTCCGATAATACCGGCAAGTCCGAATTAAATTCCGACTATTTTCAAAACGCTTCTGCTACCCACACCGGACATGCCTCTTCGGTTGAATTTGTGTCAGGTACCCGTGAAGCCTATATTTACTTCATTACCCCAATCATCACTGAGTCGCAAACAACGATCGGCTATTTACGTATGACCTACGATGCCCGCATTCTGCAGGCGGAACTGGAAAAAATGGCCGGTCTGGTGGGATCACACTCCTACCCAATTTTGATCGATGAAAACGGCATCCGGCTGGCCGATACTGCCAACCCTGACCTGCTCTACCATTCCATCCAAACCCTGGGCGTCGATACCTACACTTCTTTGATCGTAGCCGGGAAATTACCCTCCTACCTGGCTGCCAGTCAGCTTTCTTCACCAATCGATGAAATTGCCAATGCCATTCTGCATCAACGACAGGATCCTTACACTTTCTTTGATGTGCCCATTACTACTGGCAGCACTACCGTCACCAATTCGGCCACTTATGGCGGCTTGACTACCCAATCATGGTACGTGGTTTATCTGCAGGAAAAGACCGCGTTGATCAGCGCTCAGCAATCCCTGCAGCAATCCACAGCCGTGGTCGCTGTGCTCATTGCCAGTATCGTCAGCGTACTGATCACCATTGCCTCCACCCTGTTCTCGCGCCCAATCATTGACCTGACCGAAATTGCTCAGACCATCGCCGCAGGCGATCTGGACGTTCACGTGATGGTGAACTCAAAAGATGAGATCGGCACAATGGGTGAAGCCTTCAACTCCATGGCGCAGCAATTGAAAGCCTCCTTTGCCAACCTGGAAAATCGCGTTCGTGAACGTACCCAAGAAATTGCCCAGCAAAACGAGGCCCTGCGCTACCGCTCCAGACAGCTGCAAACCGTGACAGATGTGGCCCGTATCGTTGCCTCCAAAAACGACCTTGAGTCCTTGCTAACCCTGGTGACCGAACTGATCAGTGATCGTTTCAACTTCTATCATGCAGGTATCTTCTTGCTGGATGATCAAAACGAGTATGCTGTGCTGCGCGCCTCAAACTCCGCGGGTGGGCAACGTATGTTGAATCGCCAGCATAAATTGAAGGTTGGTCAAGTCGGTATCGTTGGTTACGTCACTGGCACCGGCCTGCCGCGTATTGCGACCGATGTGGGTCGTGATGCTGTGTACTTCAACAACCCTGATCTGCCCGAAACTAAATCAGAAATGGCCCTGCCGCTGAAGATTGAAAACAAGGTCATCGGCGCGTTGGATATTCAGTCCACTGATTCGAACGCCTTCACAGAAGAAGACGTTCGGCTGTTCACTACCCTGGCTGACCAGGTTTCAGTGGCTATCAACAACAACATGCTGCTGGCAGAAACACAAAAAGCGCTGGATGAAGCGCAAAACCTGCACCGTCAATATCTGAATCAGGAATGGACCAAGCGGACCAGTGATGCCGGCGTCACCAGCTACAAATATAACGCTCAAGGTCTTTCGGCTTACACTGAAGACCTGCCTGAGATCAAGATGGTCTTCGAATCTGGCCGACCTGTGACCCGTTCTGGAGTGCAGGAAAGCCCGGTGGAAACGCCTTACTCCACCCTTTCAGTGCCTATCCTCCTGCGCGGTGAAGTCATTGGCGTCATCCACATGCAGGAAAACGGGAAGAAAGATTTTACCTGGAGCGAAAACGAACTGGTTACTGTGCAAACCCTGTCTGATCAGTTAGCCCAAACACTTGAAAGCGCCCGTTTGTTTGAGCAAACCATTCGCCGTGCGGATCGCGAGCGCCGCGTACTCGAAATCACCAGCAAAATCCGCTCGACCAACGATCCGCAGCAAATGCTTGAAGTCACCCTGGAAGAACTCAAACGGCACCTGGGTGCCTCTCAAGCGCAGATTGTTATCAATTTACCCGGCACCGTCGATTCCTACGAATCCTTCTCCACTGATGAAAATACGTCTGAGAAAGGGGGGACAAAATGACCTGGATCATCTCCATTGCCAATGAAAAGGGTGGAGTCGCCAAAACCACCACCACCTTCTCGCTCTGCGGGGCCTTCGTCGAAGCCGGTTACCGGGTTCTGGCCATCGATCTCGACCCACAGGCTAATCTTTCCCTCTCGATGTCAGAAAGCACACCCAATGATCCTTACTCGGTGATCGATCTGCTCATCAATCAGGTCCCATTCGAAAAGGTGATCCGTTCCACCAATCTGCCCAACCTGACCCTGCTGCCCGCCAACAACCAGCTTGGGCTGGCAGAACGCATTTTGCCCTCATACCCCGAATATAAGATGCTTTTACGCAACCTGCTGGAAGCACATAAAGCAGATTACGACTTCATCTTGATGGATTGCCCGCCTTTCTTAGGCGCGCTCACCACCAATGCACTGATCGCTTCAGATTTGCTCATCCTGCCCACTCAGGCAGAGTATTATTCGGTCTTTGCCCTGCGCAACATGATGGCAATGATCCGTCAGATCCGTTCCGAAGGCAATCCCAAGCTCAGATATCGGCTTTTGCTCACCCTGTTCGACAAGCGCAACCGCATCCATTGCTCACTGGCCGACCATCTCCGCACCACCTTCTCGAATGGCGTCTTCGAATCTGTCATCGAGATCGATACCAAATTGCGTGAAAGCCCCATTGCCGGGCAGCCGATCATCTACCACGCCCCCAAGAGCCGTTCGGCGTTGCAGTACCGTTTTCTTGCTCAGGAGATCATCCAATATGTCGAAGAAAAAAATTAACAACCGGCTTGAAAACCTTTTTGCCACGATCAACGACCAGGAACCCCTGGAAACAATGCCCTCAGCAGTGGCAAAGTTGATCTCGTGGTCATGGGAAACGGATGCCAATGGCATTTACACGCAGTGCAGTAATGAAGTAAACCAGGCACTGGGCCTGCAAAGCAGCGATTTTCTGGGCTCGCCCCTACTCAACTGTCACATCGTGAAATCCGACCGCAAGACTTTCCTCGAAAA
>JAAZOQ010000291.1 GCA_012797695.1 Anaerolineaceae bacterium
GGCGATATCAAGAAGGAAATTTCTTACACCGAGCTGCTGGTGGCCAAGCAGGTGGATGGAATCGTATTTATTACCACCAACAATTCCTGCGAACACTTACAACAATTAACTGAAGCTGGTATCCCGATCGTTGTCATTGATCGGGATATTCCTTTAAAGGGCAGCGATGTGCTTCTGGTGGATAACTTCCAGGGTGGGTATGCGGCAGCTCGTTACTTGATTGAGCTGGGGCATACCCGCATTGCCTGCATTGGCGGGCCTTCTCCGCTGACTCCCAGCGCGGACCGGGTAAATGGTTATCGTCAGGCGATGCAAGAAGCCGGGCATCCGATCCTGCCTGAATGGATCGTGGCGGGCGATTTCCAGTTTTCGGGCGGAGAAGCGGGAATTCGGCAGTTGATGGCACTTTCTCCGCGGCCAACTGCTGTCTTTGCCTGCAACGATATGATGGCACTGGGTGCGCTGCGTGGGCTGCGTGAAATGGGGCTGTCTGTGCCGCGTGATCTTTCGCTGGTAGGCTTCGATGACGTTTCTTTATCCTCCGTGGTTTCCCCCGCGCTGACGACCATCGGCCAGCCGGTCAAGGAGATCAGTGAGATTGCTTTTCAGTTGCTGATTGATCGCATTGCAAAGAAAACTGATGATTTCCCCGAAAAACGAATCGTCCTGCCAACAAAGTTGATTGTTCGTGAATCCTGTATGAAGTATGGAGAGCATTGAATGGTAGATATCGTTGTCTTGGGCAGCCTGAACATGGATCTGGCAATACGTGTTCCCAGAATTCCCGCTCCTGGTGAGACGATCAGTGGCGGAAATCTGAACTCTTCCTGTGGTGGGAAGGGGGCGAATCAGGCAGCGGCAATTGCTCGTCTGGGCGGGGAAGTGGCTATGGTGGGGTGCGTCGGGCAGGATGATTTTGGCCGCCAGTTGCGTGCGGCGCTGGAAGATGCCGGGGTGAACACCGATTTCACCACTGCGATTCCAGAGGTGCCGACCGGGAATGCGGTCATCCTCGTGGATCAAAAAGGCGAGAACTGCATCGTGCTTTCAGCCGGTGCGAATGCGCAGGTGAACCTGACCCCAACGATTCAAAACTTGATTGAGAATGCTCAAATATTGCTGGTCCAGCTTGAAATTCCGCTGCCGGTCGTGGTGGAAGCCATTCGTGTTGCTCACCTGGCTGGTGTGACGGTGATCTTGAACCCGGCACCGGCAGCCGCTTTGCCGGAAGAGCTTTATCCGATGGTCGATTACTTGATTCCGAATGAAACTGAAGCGGAGCAACTGAGCGGCATCAAGATTCATGATCAGAAATCGGCTGAGAATGCCGCAAAAGTGCTTTTATACCGCGGGGTGAAACGGGTTGCGATCACAATGGGGGATCAAGGCGCCATTCTGGTAACAGAAAAAGGAACGGATAATGTACCTGCTTTTAAGGTCACTCCGCTCGATACCACCGGGGCTGGGGATGCCTTTATTGGTGGGTTTACCACAGCACTGACAGAAGGGGTGGCCTTGCACGAGGCGCTCCGTTTTGCGGCTGGGGCAGGCGCCCTGGCGGCGACCCGTGAAGGTGCACAAATTAGTCTTCCCTCCCGCAAGGAGTTGGAAGAATTTCTTAGGCAGCATCAATAAATGATCAGGAGGTGAAGGGTAAGCATTGCAGGTGCAGGTCGTTCGTGTTTTGTTCGGCAAATTTCAAAAGGAGAATGAAATGAAGAAGATAGTATTTGCGTTCCTCGCAGTTTTGCTGGTACTGAGTTTGGTAGGCTGTGCTTCTACTTCTACTGCCCCGAAGACCACCAAAGTGGTTTATTTGATCAATGGCGCGCTGGGAGATAATGCGTTCTATGATTCCGGGCAAAAAGGCATGGATCAGTTGGCCAAAGATTATGGGGTGGAAACCCGCACCGTCGAAGCCAATTTCGATGCCGGGAAATATGAACCCTCCCTTGAAGCGGCTGTAAACTACGCCGACGTCATTTTCGTCATTTCCTATGGTTTCGAAGATCAGTTGAAAGAGTATGCCGATAAATATCCGAACAAGATCTTCGTCAACCTCGATACTGTTGTGCAAAATGATAAGAAGACCATCACCTCCGTTGATTTCATCGAAGAGGAATCGGCCTACCTGGCGGGTGTGGTAGCCGCTTATACCACCACCGATACTGCTTTGCCGGGCGTGAATGCCGATAAAAAGATTGGTGTGGTTGCCGGTGATTCTGACCCCGTAACCGAAGCTTTTGTGTTTGC
Organism: Anaerolineaceae bacterium; assembly: GCA_012797695.1. Classification (GTDB taxonomy): domain Bacteria; phylum Chloroflexota; class Anaerolineae; order Anaerolineales; family Anaerolineaceae; genus UBA6107. The sequence continues at coordinate 2,254 of JAAZOQ010000291.1, forward strand.
TTACACCAATGGTGCTCAATCCATTGACCCAGAAATTACCGTTGATACCAAATACATCGATAGCTGGGATGATACCGCCAAAGCCAAACAGGCTACGCTGCAGCTCTACGATCTGGGAGATGACGTGGTCTTTCAGGTGGCTTCCGCGGCCGGTATGGGTGTTCTGCAGGCAGCCGGAGATCGCGGCCTGTACGCCATCGGTGTCGATACCAACCAGAACGACATCGTTCCGGGTCATGTAGTCGCCAGCGATATCAAGAATGTTGGTCAGGCGATCTATGATGTCTACAAGACCATCCATGATGGCACTTATCAACCTGGTGTGACTTTGAATTATGGTCTGGCCAGCGGTGGTGTCGATATTGACATGACTGCCACGAATCCGGTTCTGCCGCAGGATATTCAAGACAAAGTGAATGATATCCGCCAGCAGATCATCGACGGCAAGATCAAAGTCGAAATCTATTCTGCTTCCAACTAACTCCCTGTGTGACCGCCGTTACGAACCGGACTCCGGTTCGTAACGGCACTAGCGGACGTTTTCAATCGAATGGAAGTCGAACTGGATTCTTTGAACGGATCCATTCGAAAGAATCCAGGTTGATCGCATCCGATTGAAAAATTTAAGTGTAGGAGCTTCATTTGATGGATACCATTATTGAGATGAGAGATATCGTCAAAGTGTTCCCTCCGAACGTTGTGGCACTGGATGATGTCTCGACGGAATTTCGCAAAGGGGAGATCCACGCCATTGTCGGGGAAAATGGGGCCGGGAAAAGCACATTGATGAAAGTGCTTTATGGTCTGGAACCTCGCAACAATGGCGAAATTATTCATAAGGGCAAACCGGTTCAGTTCAATTCCCCTGGTGAAGCAATTGCTGCCGGGATCGGCATGGTTCATCAAGAAATCTTGCTGATCCAGGAGTATACGATCTGGGAAAACATCGTTCTGGGCATGGAGCCTACGGGTCTTTTTGGACGCATCAATCGTCAGGAAGCCCGGCGCAGCGTGCAGAGCAAGATCGATGAGTTCAAATTCAATCTGAACCCTGATGATAAGGTAGAAAATATTTCAGTTGCTGCCCGGCAAAAGGTTGAGATCCTGAAATTGCTGTATCGTAACGTTGAAGTGCTGATCCTGGATGAACCGACCGCAGTTTTGACCCCACAAGAAATTCCCCAGTTATTCGGCGAATTGCGTCGTCTGCGTGACAATGGCAAGACGATTCTTTTTATCTCTCACCATCTGGATGAAGTTCTGGATCTCAGTGATCGTATTACCGTGATGCGCAAGGGCAAGAAAATTGCTACGGTTGAGGCCAAAGAGACCAACAAAGAGGATCTGGCACGGATGATGGTGGGGCGTGACGTGCTTTTCCTTTCGAAGCGTGAACCCAGGCAGCCCGGCGAAACAGTGTTCTCGATCGAGGATCTTAAATACGTCGATGGCAATAAGCGTACCCGCCTCGAAGACATTCGCCTGCAGGTACATGCCGGTGAGATTGTAGGCGTGGCTGGGGTGGAAGGGAATGGCCAGTTCGAGCTGGTCAATGCCATCATGGGTTTGATCCAGCCCACCGCCGGGAAGATTAGCGTGAAAGGGCGCGATCTTTCCGAAGCGGATATTCTGGAGCGCCGCCGTTATATTTCTTTTGTGTCGCAGGACCGCGGCAAGATGGGGGCCGCTGTCAAAGCTTCGATCAATGAGAATATCATGATGACGCATCACCGGCTGAACCCCAAATTCACCCGGTGGCATGGTGCACTGCTCGATTATCGCTATGCGCGCAGTTTTACTCACGAGATTGAAGAAAAGTTCAGCGTTAGTATGGGGTCGATGGATAACCCCTTCAAGTCACTGTCAGGCGGGAACCAGCAAAAGGTAATTCTGGGCCGCGAATTACTTCTTGATACTCCTTTCTTGCTGCTCGATCAACCCACCCGGGGCCTGGACGTAGGTTCTATCGAATACGTGCATGAGTTGATCTTGAAGATGCGTACTGAAGACCGCGCCGTTTTGCTGATCTCGGCGGATCTCGAAGAATTGTTCCGTATTTCTGATCGGATCATTGTGCTGCATCGCGGTCACATTGTAGCTGACCTGCCGGTCGAACAGACCACCGTAGATCAAGTGGGTTATCTGATGCTGGAAGGGAAGGAGAAGGAAAATGCGCAGGAAGTTCATTAGCGGTATCCTGGGAATTCTGGTCGCATTGCTCCTGGGTGCAGTGGTGATGCTGCTCCAGGGATACGATCCGCTGGCGACCTATGCGGCTTTGTTCAATTACTCGCTGGGTGGAATCTACCCCCTGACCACTACCCTGCGGAATTCCGTGCCGTTGATCCTGACGGGGTTGTCGGCATCGATTGCCTTCGCTTCAGGGCCAGTCAACCTGGGGCAGCCCGGTCAGTTTCTCATTGGCGCATTATTTGCCACAGTTGGGGGAATGTACATTCACTTACCGGCTGTGCTTGAAATCCCCCTCTTGATCTTGCTGGCCTTGATCGGCGGTGCTTTATGGTCAGGGATTGCTGCCTTGCTGCGGCGCTGGTTCTCGATGGATGAGTTCATTACCACCCTGATGCTCAATATGATTGCGGACTTCTTCACCTATTGGGCAATCTCTTATCCCTTCTTTGACAAAACGGCTTATTCGCCCATGACTCCGCAGATTGACCCGGCGGGCTGGCTGCCGGAATTCGGCAATTTCAACACCAATGTAATTGTGATGGTGCTGGTTCTGGTAGTGATGTGGTTTATCTTTTCCCGCTTTACTGCCGGGTACGAATGGCGCATCACCGGTCAAAACTCGATCTTTGCCCGCCTGGGGGGCTGCAAGATCGACAAGAACTACATGACCGTCATGCTGATCACCGGTGCGCTGGCAGGTCTGGCGGGCGGGTTGATCGTGATGGCCGGGCCGCATCGCTTTATCAAGGGATTGGGTGCCAACTATGCCTGGGATGGCGTTATGGTCGCGATGGTGGCTAACAATGACCTCTTCGGCACACTTCTCTACGGGCTGTTCTTCAGTTCGCTGCAATCAGGCGCGCTGGGGATGGAGTTGATTACCGCGGTCCCCAGCGAGTTCATCGAGGTACTGCAATCGGTGATCGTTCTGGTCATCGTCGCCGGCCGCGGTTTACTGGATATTGCACTGGATAAGAGTTTGATCAAGCGAAAAGCACGGGAGCGGACAGCATGAACGTATTCATTGGATTGATCAATGGCATGATCTCTGGGGCTACCCCAATTTTGCTGGCGGCCCTGGGAGGCACGTTTACTTACTACGCGGGCATCTTCAATATTGCCATGGAAGGTATGATGCTGGGCGGCGCATTCTTTGCCGTGCTGGGGTCTTATTACTTCAATTCCTGGCCGATGGGAATTCTCTTTGCCATTCTGGGCGCACTCTTCATGGCGGCTATTTTCATCGTCTTTACGGTGGTCCTGAAGACAGATGAATTCGTTACTGGTATTGCCCTGAACCTGTTCTCGGTGGGGGCGACTACTTACTTGCTGCGCCAGATCTTCCAGGTCAAAGGGGCGTTCTCGAACGAACGAATTGTCTCGATCCCATCATTGCATTTTCCAGCCCTGGAAAAGATACCGGTGCTGGGGCAGATCGTCAGTGGCCAGAATTTAATGGTGTATATTACCTTGCTGGCCGTTCTGGTCTCGGCTTATGTCATTTTCAAGACCCGTTTTGGCTTACGTCTGCGGGCGGCTGGTTACAACTCTCCCAGCCTGGATTCGAGCGGCGTTCAGACGGCTTCGATGCGCGTCTGGTCGCTTGTCATTTGCGGTGTATTGTGCGGGCTGGCAGGGGCTTTTCTCTCTCTGGGCTACGTTACCTTGTTCTCTGAAAACATGACTGCCGGTCGTGGTTGGATTTCTCTGGCAGCCGTCATTCTTGTCAATGGGAACCCCTGGGGCATTGCGCTGATCTCGCTGGTCTTTGGCTTCACGGATGGCCTGGGGTTGCTGATGCAGAAATTCCTGCCGAACCAGTTCACGGCAATGATCCCTTACATTGCGACTTTGATCTCCCTGTATTTCTATTCGATTCAACGAAGGAAGAAGTTAGCATGAAAAAAGCCTGGCAAATTGAACGCGAATTGCGTGATGGCGCGGTGCCCATGGATCGACGCACCCATGATTCTAACTGGTATACCAGTGAGTTCGCTTTTCCGACTGGTGATGATCTCATTCGCCTTTTCTGGACCTCCAAAGTGCCAGGTTCAGGCGCCCCGGAGATTCCCTATCTTGAAATGGCTCAAGCTGCCTACAACAAAGGGAGGGATACTTCCCGGGCAGTGGAGCTGATCGTTAAAGGAATTGAACTGGCCAAGACTGATCAGATTGACGAGTTGCGGGTACTCACCGCGCAGATATTGCACGAATTGAACGAGGCTCCTCTCGACCTGAATCATCCTTACAATTCTTATGAACACCCCGAATCATGGGCAGAAGTCCGCGCGGCTATGGGCAAAGTTACGGAAGAACCTATTCCCTTCGATCGTTCCACCCTGTCCGCCCGTATCTATCAAGGCTGGCTCGGACAATTAAGCGGTGGATCTTTTGGTACTGCCATCGAGGGTTATACCGGAACACAGATTGCCAAAGTGTATGGCGAAGTGCGCGGGTACATCACCCAACCGGAAACCACAAATGATGATGTGGTTTATGAACTTGTCTTGCTCGACGTGTTTGAACGGATGGGGCGCGCGATTACCTCTGAGGCACTGGGGCTTGAGTGGGTTAAGCAAATTCCCTTTGGCTGGTCAGCGGAATGGGTAGCCCTGCGTAATCTGAATCAAGGTATATTCCCGCCAGAATCCGGTTCTTTCCAGAATCCTTACTCGAACTGGATCGGGGCGCAGATGCGCGGCATGATCTGCGGTATGCTGGCACCGGGCTGGCCGATGGAAGCCGCTCGCCTGGCTCATTTGGATGGGGTAGTCAGCCATGATAACAACGGCGTTTATGGTGAGATGTATGCAGCTGTGCTGACTTCGCTGGCATTTGTATATTCTGATCCGCGCCAGATTTTGCGTCAAGCGGCGGAATATATTCCGCAAAAAAGCCTGTACATGGCGGTTGTGCGTGATTGTCTGGATACTGCTGCGGCCAATGCCTCGGCTGCTGCTGCCTGGCCGATCCTCGAAAAGCACTATGAAGAATACAATTGGATCGATGCGCATCCGAACATTGCCGCAGTTATTACCTCTCTCTGGTACGGACATAAAGAAATGACCGAGAGTTTCGCTATCCTGGCAAAGGCCGGGTTGGACGTGGACTGTAATGGTGGTTTGGTGGGTAATGTATTGGGTTTGATCGACCCGGTCCCCCCGGAATGGGCGGAACCGCTGGGAGATCTGCTTGAGACCTACCTGAAGGGAAAGGAAAAGCTTTCTATCCGCAAGTTGGCGGAACGCACCGCCCGTCTCGCGATCTGATGTGCGCAATTCTCTGAGCTCCCCGGACTCCCCCGGGGAGTTCGTGTATTTACGAAATTTCGTTTCGCTCCTATAATGGTGAACTATATCATCTTGTGGAGAAGATTAATGAGTAAGAAACAACTTCCGCAGCAAAGCGCGTATGCTAATGCCAGTTTTTATGTGGGTTTATTGGGCATCGTGGTTATGGTGCTTTCTTTCTTGAATTTCAGCAATATTGGCATCTACGTGACGACCGCTTTAGGCGTGGCCACGGTGATTTTCGGCATTTTGGGGTTGCGCCAGGTGAAACAGGAACGACGCGAGGGCAAAGCGTTGGCGATTGCTGGCATTGTCTTTGGCGGCATCTGTATTCTCTCCCTGCCGTTCAACTTTTTTGTCTGGGTCCCTGCGGTGATCCGCGTGGTACAGCAGATCAAATCGGGGGTGAATTAGGCCTCGCTATTTTAAGTAGGGATTCCCAAACTTAAAAAACGCGGTATAATAATGATGTTGCTTTGCGCGTTTTGTTGGGAGTTGAAGTAGCGAGGTGAATCAGAAGAATTCCCGTATCGCCCAAAAACGAGTATTCGAGTCTTTTCGACTGCGCGCAATCAACGCCGCAGTCATTTTATTTTGTAGCAGGATTGGAGGTGAGGTCGTCAATGCCAGTAGTCGTTTTACGTCCAAATGAATCATCTGATTCCTTGATGAAACGTTTCCGCAAAAAGGTCGTCAAAAGTGGTGTCTTGAGCACCCTGCGACGCAAACGCTGGTTCATCTCCAAGAGTGAACAACGCCGTGTGGAAAAGAAAAAGGCAATTCGCCGAATCAAGCGTCGCCAGTTCACCAAGATCAATGACTAGGTTTGTGTTCAAAATTTTGTCTGGAGGATGAATGGCCAAAGAAGAAGATAAGATACAAATGGAAGGTGTGATCGTCGAAGCATTACCCGGAACTCAGTTCCGCGTGAAGCTTGATAATGGTCACGAAGTGCTTGCTTACCTGGCAGGCAGAATGAGAAAGTATTACATTCGCATCCTGCTCGGAGACCACGTCAAAGTGGAAATGAGCCCATATGATCTTACCCGCGGCCGCATCGTCTATCGCCAGAAGAAATTTAACGAACCTGCCCTTGATGAGAGCAGCAAGTAAGTGAAGGTTGCTTAGAAATCAATCCCCCACGAATTATTTCGTGGGGGTTTTTTGTTAAAGGAATCTGTCAGATCAAAAAAAATCCCGGTTGAATTCAACCGGGATTTCAGTGTTTCGGTGAAACTGATTAATCAGCGTCGGGTTTAGGGTAGGTGACTTCAGCCATCTGTTTGTAAAGATCCCAGCGGACCTTCACGTTCTCTTCGGCTTCTTTCATCAATTCTTCAGCCCGTTCCTCATCTGCTTTGACCAGCTGGCGATAGCGGTTCTCATTGTAAGCGTAGTCTTTCACGCTGATGGTGGGATCCTTGCTGTCGAGGGTCAATGGGTTCTTGCCTTCCATCAGGTTGGCTGGGTTGTAGCGATACAGCGGCCAGACGCCTGACTGGACGGCAGCTTTCTGCTGGGCAAGGCCATTCCGCATGTCGATACCGTGAGCGATACAATGGCTGTAGGCGATCACCAGAGATGGGCCATCATAGGCATCGGCTTCGAGCATGGCTTTCAGGACCTGCTGGTCATTGGCGCCCATCGAAACAGCGGCGACGTAGACGTAGCGGTAAGACATGGCAATGAGACCGAGGTCTTTCTTGCCAATGCTCTTGCCTTTAGCGGCAAACTTGGCGACGGCACCGATTGGGGTGGACTTGGAGGATTGACCGCCGGTGTTGGAGTAGACTTCGGTATCCAGCACAAGCACGTTCACGTTGCGGCCAGTAGCCAGGACGTGATCGAGACCGCCGTAACCGATATCGTAAGCCCAACCATCACCACCGAGAATCCAGACCGATTTCTTGACCAGGGAGTCGGCGATGCTGAACAGCATCTTGGCACGAGCGTCTTTGCTGTGGACCAGTTTGGTCTTCAAAGCTTCGACGCGTTTGCGCTGCTCGCGGATGCCGGCGTTGGTGGTCTGATCGGCATTCAAAATGCCAGAGGTCAGTTCATCACCCAGTTCGCTGCCCATAGAGGCAACGATCTCGCGGGCAAATTCATTCTGCTTATCGAGGGTCAGGCGCATCCCCAGACCGAACTCAGCGTTATCTTCGAACAGGGAGTTCGACCAGGCGGGGCCGCGGCCTTGATTGTTGACTGCCCACGGGGTGGTCGGCAGGTTACCGCCGTAAATGGAGGAGCAGCCGGTGGCGTTGGCAACGAACATGCGATCACCGAAGAGCTGTGACATCAGCTTGACATATGGGGTTTCACCGCAGCCAGCGCAGGCGCCGGAGAACTCGAACAGCGGCTGCAGCAATTGAGCGTTCTTGACAGTGGTGGGTTCGAATTTCTCGACATCCGGGGCCGGGATCGACATGAAGAAGTCCCAGTTCTTGGCTTCGGATTCACGCAGAGCGGGCTGAGGGGCCATGTTGATGGCTTTGCGCTCGGGGTTGGTCTTGTCTTTGGCCGGGCAGGCTTCGACGCACAGACCGCAGCCGGTGCAGTCCTCAGGGGCAACCTGAATGGTGAACTTGTTGCCGGGGAATTCCTTGAATTTGGCATCGATCGATTTGAAGGTTTCAGGAGCATCCTTCAGATAGCTTGGATCGTAAACTTTTTCGCGAATGACCGCGTGCGGGCAGACCGTGGCGCATTTGGCGCACTGGATACACAGGTCGGGTTCCCACACCGGGATCTCGAGGGCAATGTTGCGTTTTTCCCATTTGGTCGTGCCGGAAGGATAAGTACCATCCACCGGGAAGGCGCTGACGGGCAGGGATTCGCCTTCGAAGGCGATCATGGTGCCTAAGACATCGCGTACGAACTCAGGGGCCTCAGCCGGGACGGCGGGGCGGCGGGTGAAGGAGCTGGTAACCGCTGCGGGGACTTTGACTTCATAGAGGTTGGCCAGGGTCTGATCAACGGCGGCGTAGTTCTTCTGAACCACAGCTTCACCGCGTTTACCATAGGTTTTCTCGATGGAGTGCTTGATCTGGGCAATGGCTTCGTCGCGCGGCAGAATGTTGCTGATGGCGAAGAAAGCGGTCTGCATGATGGTATTCACGCGGCTGCCCATGCCGGTCTTGGCGGCCACTTCGTAAGCATCGATGACGTAGAATTTCAGTTTCTTCTCGATGATGTCTTTCTGAGCTTCGCGCGGCAGGTGGTTCCAGATTTCATCGGGGCCATAGAGGCTGTTCAGCAGGAAGACAGCACCCGGAGCAGCATACTTGAGGATGTCAAGCCATTCCATGAACGAGAAGTTATGGCAGGCCACGAAAGAAGCATCATCCGGCCCGATCAGATACGGCGCGCGGATGGGGTTCGGGCCAAAGCGCAGGTGAGAAATGGTCACTGAACCCGATTTCTTGGAATCATAGTAGAAGTAACCCTGAGCGTAGTTGTTGGTCTCTTCGCCGATGATTTTGATGGAGTTCTTGTTGGCACCCACGGTACCATCGGAACCCAGGCCAAAGAAGACGCAGCGCTTGGTTTCAGCCGAGTTGATGCTGAACATCGGGTCGAATTCCAGGCTGGTGTGGGTCACATCGTCGATGATACCGGCAGTGAAGTGCTCTTTGGGGGCATCTTTGGCCAGTTCGTCGAAGATGGCTTTGACCATGGCCGGGGTGAACTCTTTGGAAGACAGACCATAACGTCCGCCGGTAACCACAGGCATGGCTTTGAACGGAGCAATCCCTTTGGCCAGGCCAGCATTGATGGCGGCCACGACGTCCAGGAAGAGCGGCTCACCAATGGAGCCAGATTCCTTGGTGCGGTCCATGACGGCGATCTTCTTGACGGAAGCCGGCAGTACTTTGAGGAAAGCGGCCACATCGAAGGGGCGGTACAGACGCACGTTGACGACGCCAGTCTTGCGGCCCTGTTTGTTGAGGTA
>JAAZOQ010000292.1 GCA_012797695.1 Anaerolineaceae bacterium
AAACGGGGAGGACGATTTCGAGATGTAACGATTCCATCAGATCACCTGATCCTGTTTGCCAGCCAGTTGGCGCAGTATTTCCAGCTGTCCGCAGTGATAAGTTTCATGCCAGTGATATCCAGCGACCAGTGCCCCGACTGAGCCTTCGCGGCCGTTGCTGCGGGTATCAGCTTTCCAGACTGCCTGAGTGATCGAATTCAGCCCGGTGACGATGCGTTCCTGCGAGAGGGCCAGCGCTTCGAGAATTTGCTGGAAGGGGAGTGCCTGGTCCGCGTTCTTGATCGGCCGGGAGCCGGTGGCATAAAGTTTGTATTCTTCATCGCCCCACAAAGTAGGTTGGTGGAGCAGATCAAGCACGAAATCACGTTGTGTTACCAGATGGCCAACCACCCAGTTCATACAGTTGGCTGCAAAAGGCAGCTGCAGCAGGCTCTCGGCATCGGTGATGCCGTTGGTTTGGGCAGTGATCAGCCAGTAAGTGGTGCGATAAGATTGTTGCATTGTTTCAGGGTCTTGAATATTCATAAGTACTCTCTTGCTTGCACTATACAGAGGATTCAAACCCTTGTCAATCCTTCTTTTTGCGGAGGTTCTCTGGGGGATTTTGGTTGTGTGTTTTTGTCTTGATGCTATAATTTTTCAATTAAAAGACTTGCGCTTATTCCCGGCTGGAGAACTGCGGCCGGTTCCATTTCTATCAAATTGAGGTGTCAAGATGCAAATTGTTGGATTGATTCTTGCTTTACTGCTGATTCTCGTTGCCTTTGTTTTTATCCGCACCTTTCTGTTCATCCGAAAGGCCAGTCTCGAGAACGGTTCTGACCTGCCGGGGGTGGATGTGCCCGAGTTCCATGCCGACCGGGATGCGGCCGCGAAGCACCTTTCTGAAGTGATCCAGATCGAGACGATTTCACACGAGGATCCCACGGAGAACGTGCCCGAAAATTTCGAAAAGCTTCACAAACTGCTGGCAAAAAACTATCCTCTCGTTTACAAAACGTTGAAACACGAGGTGGTAGGGGATGCCAGTTTGCTGTTCACCTGGCCCGGTAAAGACCTCAGCCTCGACCCGGTGCTGCTGGCTGCCCATCAAGACGTGGTTCCTGCGGAGGGGTCTTCTCTGTCGCAGTGGACTTATCCGCCGTTTTCCGGCAAGATTGCCGAGGGTTTCATCTGGGGCCGTGGTACGCTGGATATCAAGAGCCAGCTCGTTTCCCTGCTCGAATCCGTTGAGGCTTTGATTGCCAATGGCTACCAGCCGGAACGCACTGTGATGCTTGGTTTTGGCTCTGATGAAGAGGTGATGGGCGTAGGTGCCAAAGCGATCGTGGCTCTGCTCCAGAAACGCGGAGTGCATCTGGCCGCTATGGTCGATGAGGGCGGAAGTGTATACGATGGCCTGATCCCTGGCGTCAAGGGGCTTACCGGTGCCATCGGGGTGGCCGAAAAAGGTTACCTTTCCCTGCGTGTCTGGGTGGATGACCACGCCGGGCATTCCTCCACGCCGGCTGAAAGCACGGCCACCAGTACGTTGATCCGCGCGCTGAATCGCATTGTGGATCATCCCTATCCGGCCAAAGTCTCCATGATCAGCCCAATGTTCGAAAAGTATGGTGCTGTGGCTTCCCCGGTCATGCAGATGGCTTTTGGTAACCTGTGGCTGTTTGGCGGCGTCATCAAGAAAATCTTGCTCAAGAGCGGCGAAACTGCTGCCACCATCCGCACGACCACGGCAGTGACCATTCTGCGCGGTGGTGTAAAGGACAACATTATCCCCGGTCATGCCGAGGCAGTGGTTAACTTCCGCTTGCTGCCGGGGGATACGATTGCCTACGTCTGTGATCGTCTGCGCAAGGTGATTGCTGATGACCGGGTTCAGTTTGAACCCGTGCGCGGCAACGCCTGGGAGGCTTCGCCGGTTTCCCCCATCGATTGCGATCCTTATCGCCATCTGGCCAGTACTGCCCGCGAGTTCTTCCCGGATTTACCCTGCGCTCCATATATCATGTTGGGCGGCAGCGATGCGCGTAACTATTATGCAATTTGTGAAAATGTGTATCGGTTCTCGCCCTATTCCATGAATGACGAAGATCTTGGTCGGGTACATGGAGTCAATGAACGGCTTTCTGTCGAAGCTTTTGGTGTCATGGTCGATTACTTCTATCGCCTGATCCCACGCTGGTCACAGAAAGAGCTGTAGATCAAAGAAGAGAAAGCGGAGGCTTGCAAGCCTCCGCTTTTTCGTTTAATGGGCTTTAGCCTGTCGAGCGAGCGAAGCGAGGGAGACAAAAAACCACCCGCTAAGCGGGTGGAGACAAGAGGTTAAACCAAGAAACCACCTAAGAAGCTAGAATAGTGATTGTTCAAGCCACTACCGA
>JAAZOQ010000293.1 GCA_012797695.1 Anaerolineaceae bacterium
CCGGATGCGGACCTGCATGTCCGGTGGTGTGAGAGGGGGCGGTTAGTCACCGCTCCCTACTCGATTAATCATTGTGAATAATGATGCATGGACATTTATTCATGTAGGTTCATTGCGTTTTCTGCCAGATCAAAGAATATCTCCAAAACAGGTGGCGTTTAATTCTGGCTCCTGGCAATGCTTCTGCGGCCATGTTCTTGATTTCTTTTAGTGTCATAAATTGATCATGTTTCGCATGCTCACGCCAGTACTGAATCTCTGTCGGGGTTTGCCTGATTCTCTTGTTTTGAGCCAGACAGAAAAGCAAGTTTAGGGGTGTAGCTGCGATTGAGTACAGGAAGTCCATCAGGGTACTCTTTCGATAGAGATCTAAAATCAAGAGCATTCCTTCTGGTTTGAGCCATTTTTTCAGGCTTTTTAGCAGAACCAGATACGGTAGGTGATGCATCGTTGCGATCGAGACGATGCAATCGAAAGTACCATCCGGGTAATCGCATTCCGTAATATCCTGATTGACAAAATCGATGTTAGAGAGAAAAGAATTCTCCTTGGCTTTTTCGATCATCTTTTTAGAAAGATCAATACCCGTTACCTGATCACTTTTTAAAGCCAGCAACCGGCAAAATTCACCTGTACCACAGCCAATCTCTAACGAATGGTTGCATCTTTTGTTAATTTTTTTGAGTAAAAAACCATAGTACTGATTATTGTGGTTCCATTTGATTGGATCGAGTTCAGCGATCAGATCAAAGTCATTTTCCAGATCATTGTGAATGTCCATAAGCACAATATCCTTGATTTTGCCTTTTGACACGATAAACTGAGTGTAAAGCCATCCAGTTTACCAATCAAGGGGATTATCACCAAGTTTGCGCAAGAGAGCCAAAAAGCCAGCGTCGATCGACGCTGGCTAAGTAAATTATCTGAAAGAAACAAAATTACTTCTTTTTCTTGAGACTCCTGATCCCCAGCAAGATCAATAAAACCGCTGCCAGGTGAGAAAGGATCCAGAGTAGTCCCTGCATGCCTTTGCGCAGCAGAGAGATTTTCTGACCATTTTCCTCCGGCATCTGTACGGAACCATTCCAATCGAAGTTCACCAGCTTCTCAAGATATTGATTGGCTATGCAGCCTTCCAGGCTAAAAATGTAAATGCGCTCAGTAAAAGAACTGGCTATGAGCAGATCGCGGCGCAAATCCAGCCAGCGTATTGCCTTCATGGGTTGATCGTCATCCAGAATGACCCCGCCGCCAGTGCTGCCCAGGCCAATCCCTTGCGCTTGGTGTGCATAGCTCCAGAGAATGGCATCTCCATTTTTATCAAACCCGCTGCTGTAGAGCATCAATACTTCGCGATCAGAATTCAGGGCCGTAATTCCCATCGCTTTCGCAAAAACGTTCGAGTCTGCGATCCGTTCATCTACAACAAATGGAAAATTATAAGTTTCTACTGCATACCCGTCGTTTCGGATCAAATTGATCAAGGCTCGCAAATCGCCTTCCAAACGTCGGTATTTCCCGGTTTGGAACATTCTCAAGAAAATATTGGGGGTGGTTTTGATCCAGTTGGGCCCAAAAAGACTTATCTTGTTATATCGAGGTTCGATATCCAACCCGATTGCCGCCCATTGGAGCTTATGTTTCACCGTCCAGGCCTTGAATTGGGCATAGACGGTAGCTGTTTCGGCCACGGTATCCAGACTGGTCCAATAGCCTTTTTCTTCCGGCAGCAGAATCCAGGCGGTCACGGGGATACCGGCTTTCGTCAATTGCTGAACGATTGCCGCCCGTTCGTTGGAAAAATCCTTAATTCCTAAACTGAGGTTCGCGTGCAATTCTTTGAGAGTGTGAATAGTAGCTGCGGAAAAGCATTCCTTGAGTTGCTCAGCCGGGAGTTCGCAGAAAAAAGTCAGGCAAGGTTGGGACTTCATTGTGAATTAAGACTCCTTTTTGAACTTTAGCAAATTTACCGATGCGGGAGCCAGATCGACGACCAGATCGTTCCCGGTTTTCATGATGAAATTGCTGGAGTGAAAGTGTACCCGATTGGGGTGCTCAAAGGTATCGGCATCCAGCGGATGGTTCGCTTTGAGTTCCTGCCATTCCACTGCCTGGAAATTCTCTTTCTGTGAAAAATCTACGTGCACCTGATTCCGTTTTTCGGGATGGCGATTCACGAGCAGCATAGCAATGGCATCGCCCTCTTCGCTGGCAGTCGCGCACGCATCCAGGTAAGGAACGTTTTCATGTGCCTGCACGTTTTCGCCAAGTTTGGACGCAGCAAAAGTTTCGGATTCGCACTCGAACGGCAGCACGTTTTCTTCCAGTTCAGCAGCAAGCTGGAAAGGATAATAGATCGCGGTGGCGATGGCAGTTTTGTCATTGGTCTTGACCAGCGGCAAAACGTTGACCAGTTGTGCCAGATTGGCAATATCGACCTTTTTGAAGCTGCGATACAGCACGTTGATAATCCCCGCTACGTAAAGGGCATCGCGCATAGTGTAAGTGACCTGATGCATACTCTTGGCATTCTCACCGGGAGGCAGCCAGATATTCCACTCATCGATGCATTGGGTGATACGGTCTTTCCCTTTCGAGGATTGAATTTGCGCATCGACACGATCGATGATCCATTGAAAGTCGATGGGCGCAGCCACAACCGAGGCAAAGAGTTGGGCCGGGTCGTAGCTTTCCCGCCAGGATTCCTGCTCAGGCTGGTAGATATGCCACGAAAGAAAGTCGAAATCATCCGCACAGGCCGCAAGTACTTCGCGGTTCCACTGGCTGGCCGGATCATTTTCACGATCTGTCAGCGGATTATTTCCCACCGC
>JAAZOQ010000294.1 GCA_012797695.1 Anaerolineaceae bacterium
CTGAGAAGTTTGCCGATGGAATCAACCGATTGAACATCAGCGAGGCGCGCAAAGCGGAGATCCGGCAAACAAAAAAGGTGGGCAAATCCACACCGTGCGTCTTCGAGATCCGCGACAGCGGGGTGCTGGAAGATTTCGTTCGGATGATGCTGTTCAAAATCGCTCTTGGCTGAACCTGAATTAAGGAAACAGCCAGCGATGAAATTTTACGCGAATGTACTACCAGATCGACTTTTTCATATTGCCAAAGCGAGTAAACTGCTCTTCAAGTAGATCATGCGGCAATTGTGCAAGAACAGTACAAGGTATAAACGATAATTGCTCAGTGGCAACTTAAAACCTCTGGAAATAGAAAAATATTTGTAAATTTCCCTTTAGCTTTTACCCTATCTTCTGATTAAATTGAAGAGATGAACCTATAATTGGAAACAGCGCGACTTGAAAAAAAGAGATGCCGCCGGTAAGAACGACGCTTCACGGTTACTGAAAGAATCTTCAAAAGGAAAACCGTCAATGAATCTACAGTCAGATACCATTGTTTCTACAAAATACAAGTTACTGCTTCTATTTCTGAGTCTGGCAGGCACATGCATTATCCTCTTTATCACAATCTCAAACGGTGCTGGCATTTCACCTGATTCTGTAAGCTACATCGCCACAGCCAGACACTTTGCGGCCGGAAATGGTTTTCTCACTTACGATAGCTCCCCCCTATTGGCGCAGCCACCGATGTATCCGGCAATTTTAGGCAGTATTGATTTTTTATTGGGCATAGACCCCCTATTGTCAGCAAATTTCGTCGGCGCAATCTTTTTCGGATTAATCCTGTACCTCTCCGGTTTAGTGTTCCTTAAAAATTTATCGCCACTGCTTGCGTTTTTGGGAACAGCTTCTTTACTTGTATCAATTCCGTTGGTATCCGTTTCTTTCATGGCCTGGTCTGAACCAACCTTTATCTTCTTTATCGTCTTGTCGCTTTTTTCCTTTTCGATATATGTGCAGAAAAAAAACGCCAGCTCTTTGTTGCTTTTTTCATTCTCCGCGGCACTGGCTTGCCTCACCAGATACATCGGTGTGATATTGGTTTTCACTGGTTTCATTGGTATTTTGATCGTCCAACACCCCCATTTGAAAACCAAACTGCTGCATGCTTTCACCTTTGCGATCATTTCACTTTTGCCTATCGGTATTTGGGTTGGAAGGAATTATCTCCTTTCAGGGACTTTGTTTGGCCCCCGTTCTTCATCACTGCATTCATTTTCTGAAAACCTCAGCTTGACTATGGAGGTTATCTCTCGCTGGTTTTTACCCGGCCGGATTGTCAATAGCCGACCGGCCTTAATGCTGCTTAGCTTAGCAATTGGTTTTCTTTCAGGCATAATTTTTATCTGGGCGAAAACGCCCCTGCTCAAGCTGCTCAAACAAATTCGTCCACTGGTTGTTTTTGTCCTCCTCTACATTTTCGGATACGCGGGGTTTCTAATTATTTCTTCGAGCACAACCTATTATGACACCATCAATAACCGTCTGCTTTCGCCTATTACCGTCCCCACAACCTTCCTTATTTTTCTTATCATCCAGGAGTTTTCAAAGAAAACCAAAGAACACTGCCCTTCGAAACCAGTAGAAATACTTGTGGCGATCGCCATCGTTTTCTGGTTGATTTATCCAGCAAGGGCAATAGCGGTCAATACAATTCGCCAGATCAAAGAAAGCAGCAATTACGGATCACCATTATGGAAGAACAGTGAAACCATCCAATACATCCGCGAAAACAATCTATCTGATTGCACTCTCTATAGCAATGGCGATGAAGCAATCTACTTTTTCTTAAATACGACCTCAAAACCAATTCCAACCAAAAGCAGCGGTGCCGATACAATTGCTAACCTCTCATCACTAGAAAATCATTTTCCGCCAGAGGATAAAGCCTGTGTAGTTTGGTTTTCAAACCTATCCAACAGGTCCTCCCTTTTCACGCCAGACGAACTGCTTTCAGTGACACACCTGGAACAGACCATTCAATTGAACGATGGCACTATTTATGTTATTTCAAAAAAATGATTTCGTGAACGCGGCCAAGAATTTATGCGGCAACAAATTTCTCAAGTGATCTACTCCCCCGACCACAAGTTCAAAGCGGTTATCTATGAAAGAGATTGTGGGGCGACGACCAATTTTTCGACCCAGGTATCCATTCTGCGCGCTTCGCAGACATTGCCCAGGGGAAATGGCAACGTACTGGACATGGATGGAATGCCAGAAGACTCGATCTCTGATATCGCCTGGTCAGGAGGCCCATCACTTTCAATCAACACGGCAAGCGAATATCCGATTTTCTTTCAGGCAAAATCTTTTCGCTGGTTTTTTACCGAAATAGACATTGATATTCAATAGACAGGAATAATATCCCAGACGCCAGCGGCTGTACCATGGTAATCACCCCAGTAACAAGTAAGGTATAATGGGGGCAGTCAAATATGACTAATTCCACATATTTTGTGGAATATTCAACCCCACCTACGAGGAGGAATACCATGACTGACCTTCGCGAGTCTTCCAGCAGTGACCCGGCATCCAAACCAATCACGCTGCAGATCGGCGCTCTGACGCCGGAACAGATCGCCATGATCTTCACCCATCTGCCCGTGGACGTGACCTTCGTGGACGAAGGCAACGACGTGCGCTTCTATTCCGGCGGCAAGAACCGCATCTTCGAGCGCACTCCAGACGTCATCGGGCGCAACGTGCTGAACTGCCACTCACCCGACAGCGTCCAGATCGTGTACAAGATCCTCGAGGATTTTCGGGCCGGGACGCGCGACACAGCCGAATTCTGGCTGCAGACACACGTGCCCGATCAGGAAAGTCGCTTCATCTATGTTCGCTACTTCGCGGTGCGCGACCCGCAGGGGAAGTTCCTGGGGACGATGGAAGTCACGCAAGACGTCACCGAAATCCGCAAGCTGGAAGGTGAGCGCAAGCTGCTGGACGAAGTCCAGTAAGCCTCGCATCCCAAAATTAACTCTATGGCCGCTCTCTGTACTGGGAGGGCGGCTTTTTACATAGACGAGAGATTCTGGCGGCCCCGCAGCAGTGGCGAAGAGCAAGCATTTCAGTATAATGAATGAAAAGGGGTGGTGCGTGGCATCCCCCTATCCCCTCTACAGAAAGGGAACCCCCGATGAACGAAGTCAGCACTCAAGACCCGATCGCTGCCGTCGAGACCTTGCTCGACCAGGCATTGCCCGAAGCACCGCTCCTCAGCGAGGAACAAATCCTCAGCGAGCACCAGTCCCTGCGCAGAGCGTGGGGATCCCAGCAGATCTTTGCGGGCACGCCGGCCGAGATCAAAGCGATCATCCTGCCCAATTTGCAGGAGCTGGCCGCGATCCCGCAGTTCGAGCAATTCGTGGTGCGGGTACTGCCCAATCTATCGTGCGCGCAGGTGATCGCCGTCTTTTCCACGGATACCTTCACAGGGGTGCGAGTATGGCGCGGCGCAGCCCACGTCTACGCCTGCGGCAACTCAGCCTTCCACGGGTAACCTTGCGCCGCACCGCGGTACGGTCGCGGCTTTCTCACCCTTCAGGAAAATTTCATGAACCCTGCTCCCGACATCCATTTCAAGCGCATTTCCGCAGCGACCGTCCTCGCCATCTGTGAACTGAGCGAAACCCTGCCGGCAGCCCAGCGGCGGATGGTAACCGACAACGCCGTCTCGATCGCGCAGGCCTCCTTCTCAGAGCACGCCTGGATGCGTGCCATCTACGCCGACGATACCCCGGTCGGGTTCCTGCTGCTGCACAGCGGTTCCGATTACGATGATGGCATCGACTGCCCGGGGATCTTTTTGTGGCGGTTCATGATTGCGCATCCCTACCAGGGGAAAGGGTACGGCCGGCTAGCCATGGAGCGCCTGCTGGCAGAGTGCCGCGCCCGCGGCATCCCGGAGTTGACCACGAGCTGCGGGTTGGGGGAAGCCAGCCCGGAAGGTTTTTACCAGAAGTTTGGTTTCGAGCGCACCGGCGGGACGTACGACGACGAGATCGAACTGCGGCTGAAGATCGGGGAGCCGCGGTGAGCGGGGCACAAATCTACCTGATCGGAATCGCAGGGATGTCACTGGCCACGCTGATCGTGTGGGGCGCGGACAAGGCCGCGGCAATGGCCGGGGCCTGGCGCGTGCCGGAACGGACGCTGCTGGCGCTGGTCTTCCTCGGCGGGGCGCTTGGCGGCGGGCTGGGGATGCTGCTCTTCCGGCACAAGACGCGCAAGCTGGGCTTTAAGGCAGCGATCCTCGCAGCCGGGGCACTCCAGGCAGGGATCCTCGTACTGCTGCTGAGATAGAGATCAGGTCAAGTAGTGGCCCCATAAAAGCAGGAGAAAGCGATGGCCCAGTTCAACCCTGATACCAAGCAAGTGCTGGACGAATTGCTCGCGGAGTATCCGCAGATACACGGGGGAAAGATGTTCGGCTACCCGGCTTACTACGCTGGTAAGAAACTGTGTCTGTGCCTGTATGAAGAAGGAGTGGGGGTAAAGCTGCCCGAGAAGACGGCCCAGGAGCTGCTGGCAACAGATGCGAACGTTTCTCCATTTCAGCCGCTGGGACGCGGGCGAATGCGGGAGTGGGTGCAGATCAATCTGAGCCGTGCCGAAGATTACCGGCAATACCGCTCCGTGTTTGAAGAGTCGATCCGCTTCGTGCTGGAGCCAGAAGAAAAATAAGAGTCCCGGGCCATAAAGCCGGGCTATTCTGAAAAACCGGTGCGTTCTCCGAATGCACCTACGGTGCAAAAAAACTCCGCAGCGGCCAAGGGGCAACTGCGGAGGTCATTTTTGTGCAAAACAAAAGTTACTCGACGAACCAGCGGGCCTTGATCTCGTCGGGAGTCATGGGCGGGAACAGCAAAGCTTCTCCGTTACCAACGCGGAAGGAGACCGATTTGTCGATCCAATCGGACAGGTTGGCGTTAGTGATGGTGGGAATCTCGTATTTGAAGGTGTTGCCGCCGGGAACGGTAAAGGCATCAGGGTCGAACTGATATCCGCTCAGGTAATAATAGGCAGCATAGACGCCCTCATAAGCAACACCGCCGGGGCGGATGTGAGCAATGCACTGGAACTTCGAGCCGTTATCCAGCTCACCCTTCCAGGCAGTGAAAATATCCTGGCGGGCGGGGCATTCCATCAGGGGCATGTACTTGTTTTGTTTATCGTTCACCCCCCAGAAGAGGTCGTTCGAGAGTTCGCTCGACCAGATGGCACCCACATCGGGGCTTTGGGCGATCAGGTCCACGATGTCTGCCTGGGTGAAGGAATTCCCTTCGTAATCAGCGTCTTTCTTGACAGCCGTGATCCCCGGGTAATCCTTGAGCGTCGCTTCCACAATCTGCTGAATGTAGTCACTGTTGCCAAAATTGTAATAGACAAACTCACCCTGGCCGTTCATGCCGTCGAACATCCACCTGAGGGTCGAGTTATAGATCTCGTACTCGGCCGAAAGATTGTAAACACCGGGTTCGCTCGACTCAGCATTGAGCAGGAAAATGGGAATGCCCTGACCGGCGGCTTCATGGATCTGGGGATAGTCGCCCATGACCGCCCAGCGGTTCGAACCTGCAATAATCGCGTCCACTTTCTGTTCAGCCAGCGCGGCAATGCTGTCGCCCTTGACACACTCCAATCCCAGTTCGGAACAGGCAAGATCAAGGTCCTGCTGCATCTGCTCGGTGAAATCCCCCGTGTATCCCAAAATAAGCGAGTGATCCGCAGCCGCGTCCTGAGTCGGCTCAGCAGCGGTTTCCTCCTCATACTGCGGATAAACGCCGTGAGTGGGGCCACACATGGCAGCCGCATCCGGGTTACGATTATTGCCGGAATCTGAGGTGAGGTAGAAGAAGATGTCAGGGAAATTTTCGCCGACCAGGAAGATATCGTCATGGCCGGTACCGTTGATATCACCAGCCCCCAGCTCTACGCGGTCGCCCTCATCCGTCCAGAAGGGCAGGAATTGCTGGATGGTGCCCTTGCCGCCGCCATCGATCACCTCTTTGCCATCAGCAGTGACCACGCAGTTGAAGCAAATACCGTCCGGCTGGCTCCAGTGAGTGAAGAGACGGCCGTCCACGGACCATTCCACGTCGTTGGCCGGGCCGCCGCTGGTTACCTGGGTTACGTTGCTGCCATCGAGGTTCATCACGTAAAGAGTGCTCTCGTCGCCTTCGCCCATGAGCCAGGCAATGCGCTGGCCATCCGGGGAGAATTTGGGAGAATTATCCGCTTCGGGGCTATCGGTGAGGCGAACTTCAGTGCCCTCGAAGAGATTCATCAAATAAATATCCTGCTGACTGACGTAGACCAGCTGGCTGCCCAGCGGGGACCAATCAGGGGAATGGGCATCGTTTTGCTGAGAGACCTGCGTCACATCCGTACCATCGGATTTCATGATATAGATGTAACGGTCCCCTTCTTGGCGATCCGAGGTAAAAGCGATGTGCGTGCCATCCGGGGACCAGACGGGGTCGGAATCATCCGCAGGATCGTTGGTCAAATTCACCTGGCTGCTGCCGTCAGGGGCCATGGTGTAGATCTCATGATTGCCGTCGCGATCGCTCTCGAAGGCAATATCGCAGGGCAGTACCGGCTCCTCGGTGGGGGTGGGGGTTGGGATCACCGCGGTGGCAGTAGCCGGGGCCTGGGTCGGAGGCTCCGTGGTGGCCGGTGCGACGGCAGACTGCGGGGCGCAGCCAGCCAGAAATACGAATGTGACGATCAGCCATACGGCCAGGATCAACAGGTGTCGTTTGCTCATTTCCGCCTCTTGAGAAATAAATGGATTCGATCTCTTCTTATTTTAGCGAAAGCCGGGCGCGTCTAGGTGTGCTGGCAGCACACAAACAGGCAAATTCAGTAAATGTGGTTTAATAGGAGAAACCTCGATGGAGGAGCAGGGTGTATTCATGGAAAATCTGACCGGAATGGAAATCAAGGGATTGGTACTGCGCGACCTCAGCCTGGAGCAGGCGGAGCCATTTTTTGCTCTCATTGAGGAGAATCGTGCGCGCTATTCCGACACCATCCCTTTCGTCAGCCAGACCCATACGGCTGCACAAATGCGTGAGGTCATTACGCGCAACCTGGCTCGTCAAGAATCTGGAGAAGCGGAGCTGTATACGCTGTGGGATGGTGAACGTATGGCTGGCTACTATCTCGTCCGCGAAAAAGAGAAGGAAGCCGGCTGGGCCGAGATCGGCTACTTGATCGGATCAGAATGGCAGGGCAAGGGCATCACGAAAGCCATCTGCACACGGCTCATCGAGGATCTATTCACCCAACAAAACATGCGCAAGGCAGTAATCTGCTGCAATGACGACAATCTGGCCAGCATCGGAGTGGCCCAAAGCCTGGGCTTCCAGCTCGAGGGCAGCCTGAGGAATTTCTACGTGGTGAATGGGAAACTGCGCAACATGCTGTACTTTGGGTTGCTGAAAGAAGAGTGGGGAAAGTAGTTCTGTCATATCAAAAATGTTCAAGAACTCATTGACAAAAAAAGTTTGGTTATAATGTTTATTCTGTGAGTCAAATCCAAGAAAGAAGTTTAGTTTATGCCTATCTCTTCTCTACTGATTCGCAATGAAAAACCGGAAGATGTCGCCGCCATCACGGAGTTGACAGCGGCTGCCTTCGCCACCCTGGCAGTCAGCGATCACACCGAGCAGTACGTGGTCCTGGCTCTGCGAAAGGCCGGGGTACTGACTGTATCACTGGTCGCCGAAATGGAAGGACGCGTGGTGGGGCACATCGCCTTCTCGCCGGTGACGATCTCGGACGGCACGCCGGGCTGGTATGGGCTGGGGCCGGTTTCGGTACAGCCCGAACTGCAGCGGCAGGGCATTGGCTCGGCGCTGATCGAGGCAGGGCTGGCACGGCTGCGGGAATTAGGCGCGCACGGCTGCTGCCTGGTCGGCCACCCCGACTACTATCCGCGCTTCGGCTTCCGCAACACAGCGGATCTCAGCCTCGAGGGCGTTCCACCGGAAGTGTTCTTTGCACTGGCCTTCGACGGCCACACTCCGCACGGGGCAGTCACCTTTCACGAGGGGTTTGGTGCCACCGGTGAATAAACACCGGGAAAAATCATCTCCTCTGGCAGTTTGCCAGAGGAGATTTCACTTCAGCGCTGAATCCCTGCCAGACGTTCACTTTCGGCCCACAGCCGTTCTTGAGTTTGACGGTTATACGATTTACGATTGGAACGCACCTGCTGGTTGTTTTCATCCCAATACCCCCCGGTAATCTCCTGAACTTCAGGAGCAGCAGCCAGGTAGACGTAGGTCTGTGCCTGCTGTTCGGGAGTAATGGACATCCGCCGTTTGAGAGCATAGACTTTGCGCATCCACGCAGGCAGATGGGTCAGACGTTCCTCCGGGATCGCGACATTCGTGACCTGTACGCAATTCACCGTCACCCCGGTGCCCTGCAGCCGCTCCGCAAGTGCATACGTATACATGATCTGGGCCAATTTTGAATGATAATAAGCGTGTTGGGTACTGAACTTGCGTTCACCCTGCAAATTATCGAATTCAATATCCAGAAACGGGTAGAGCAGCAGCCCCTTCGAGGCGACCGTAATTATCCGACTGGGAGCACTATTCCTGAGCATCTCCAGCAGCAAATGGGTCATCAAAAAGACGCCCACGTGATTGGTTGCCAAGATCGTCTCCACCCCATCAGCGGTCAGGGTTGGTTTGGCCAGGGTATGGTCAAAGTTGGCCGCATTATGGATCAGAACGTCCAGACGGTCATGGCGGCACTGATAATTTTCCGCAAATCGACGAATGGATGCCTGTGACGAGAGATCCACCTGCATCAATTCGATCTTTTCACTGTGTGAGGCGCTTTTCACGTCTGCCAACGCCTTTGCTCCGCGGTCGAGCGACCGGCACGCCAATACCACCGTGGCATTCAATTGGGCCAACTGAATCGCTGCCGCTTTGCCAATGCCGGAATTGGCCCCGGTGATGATGACCGTTTTTTGATCCAGATTATATGCCATCCGTTTTTTCCTTTGTTTCACTAGGGTTGATGATCCCCTGACGAAAGATCGAGACGACCTGATTGAACGCTTCTTCAATTTCAGCATCTGCGAGAAGAGAAGACGTTCCCTCAGGTTCCTTCTTCTTTTTAGCGTTCAAATACTCGCTCATCCCGGCCAGGGAACTCGAGAAGACAAAAGCGGCCAGCGCGGAATCCAGATCAGCACGGATCTCACCGCTTTGCTTGCCCGCTTCGATCAAATTGAAGAAATAATCATCGGAAGAACGTCTGGCTTGCTGCATGATCTCGTCTGGCAGAGGAGCGTTCCCGGTGATGGCCCGGTTCCCAATCTGCGCCAGTTTCGGGTAGCGCGTCTCAAAAGTGATCATCACTTTGAACAAATAATGCAGCGTCCCGAAAAATGAATGATCCTCTGCGGGCGGCGCGAATGCGGTGAGCATCTCCGCCTTTTGGCGCAAAGTCAGTTCCAGCAGATAGGTATAGAGGTCCTGCTTGTCGACAAAATACTGGTACAAACTGCCTTTGGCGATGCCGGCACGCGAGACGATCTTTGAAACGGATGCGCTGGCGTAATCGTTTTGGGAGAATTCATCCATCGCGCAATCCAGAATTTTTTGCCGCTTTTCTGCGGGCAGGTTGAAAAAAGTAGGCAGGGGCATATTCGTTCCATATCAATTAATGACTGGCCAGTCACATGACCAACCAGTCACATTATAAATAACCTTCCCCCCTCTGTCAAGCCCGCTTGAGAGATAGTTCAGAATTCCTACTCGGATTGTAATTAGCCGCAATCTGAGTCAGCCGCCCAGCGAAAAGCCCATCGGCTCACTCGGCAATTCCGCTCTCATTGAGCTCTGCCTGAGCGAGCAAATGGTCATAGCGCACGTGAGAATCCAGGATCGTTTCAATGTTGGATTCAGCCCAGGAGCGCACGTCATCCAGCAGGCCCACCAGAGTCTTGCCGAGGGGGGTAATACTGTATTCCACCTTAGGAGGAACACTGGCATAGACTTTGCGAGCAATGATGCCATCGCGCTCGAGTTCACGCAGCTTTTGCGTCAGCACCTTCGGGGAAATACCGTCGATCTCCCGACGCAGCTGGCCAAAACGACGCGTGCCTTGCGCCAGACAGCCAATGATCAGCACTGTCCATTTATCCGCGATGCAGTCCAGTGCCATCCGGGTGGGGCAATTCTGATCATAGACATTCCACTTTTGTTTTCCAATAGTTTCCATAATATACTTTGTTCCTAATTGGATATTATATTACAAAATAGTGCATACTTGTAATTCTATAGCAATTTCGCTAAACTGGGAATAATTCCAGCAAGTGGAATTCATCGTTCTTTTCAATAAAATTCGAACGAGAGACCTCTCTCAGCAACAAAAAGGAGATTCATTATGAGCATCGCTGTTACCGGCGCCGCCGGGAATTTAGGCCAGGGGGTAGTTGAATCATTACTCAGCCGCGGAGTGAACGAAAAGATCGTTGCCATCACCCGGGCGCCGGAAAAGATCAAGCCCCTTCTGCAGCGCGGGGTCGAAGTACGCCCCGGGGATTTCGATGACCCGGCCTCACTTGTAAAAGCTTTTGCCGGTGTAGACCGTTTGCTGATCATTTCAACCGGTGGGGATAACCCTACGCGAATCCGGCAGCATCAAACGGCAGCGCTGGCTGCCAAAGAAGCCGGGGTCGGCTTCATCGCCTATACCAGCATCGCCAATGCCAGCCATAACACCCTCGGGCTGGCTGAAGTACACCGCGCCACCGAGAACGCCATCCGCCAGACAGGCATTTCCTTTAGCTTCCTGCGCAATAACTGGTACCTCGAAAACGAAAGCGGATACATTCAGGCCGCCCTGGCGGGAGCGCCAATCGTTACCTCAGCCGGCAACGGCAAAATAGGTTGGGCGCTGCGGACAGATTATGCGCAGGCGGCAGCCGCCGTTCTGGCCGGTCCGGGGAACGACAATACGATCTACGAATTTGGCGGCACCCTGGCCACTTATGATGATTTCGCCGCCGCTTTGGGCCAGGTACTGAAGAAAAAAGTCTCCGTTGAACACGTGGATGATGAAACTTACGGTAAAAGTCTGGCCGCCAACGGCATGCCGGACTTCGTTGTCGCTTTTCTCGTCGGTTCTGCCCACGAGATCAGCCAGGGTGCTCTCGACGTTGCCGGCAGTGACCTGGCGAAAATCCTGGGGCGGCCGGCAGTCGCCCTGCCAGAAGCACTCAAACAGTTAGTCGAACAGATCAAAAAATAGCCAACAAAAGAAAAACTACCGCCTGCCAATTTACGCCACCTTCCTGTCTATTGATATTTTCGATAGAAGCCTACGGTGGAAATTGATGGGCGGTATTCATTTGTAATAATCTGGAAAATGGAAGATAATCACCTCATTGCCGGTTCACGAAAAATCAGTGATTGGCGAATAAACTCAATACTCTCAGGGAGGAATTACAAGAATGGGAACACCTGTTTCTGAAACCATTGATCCAGCTCAAATTACTTTGCTGAAAAAAAAGCTCACTTTGAACAACAAGATGCGCAATGGGGCCAGCTGGCTTTTTTGGATCGCCGGATTATCTCTTCTCAATACTGTTTTATTCCTTGCCAAAACTGATGTCGTTTTCGTGATTGGACTGGGAATCACCCAAATTGCCGACGGCCTGCTATCGGCATTGGCTGAAAACTCTGGAACTGCGGCGACAGCAATCACCATACTGCAAATCTTTGTCGATGTTCTCTTTGCCAGTTTTTATTTATTGCTGGGATTATTGGCGATAAAAAGAACAAAATGGGCTTACGTTACTGGCATTGTCGTTTACACCCTCGATACCATGATCGTATTGTTTAGCCAGGCGTATCTATCGGTAATCTTCCATATCATGGCAGTGGCAGGGATCGCTGCAGGCCTGGGCGCGCTAAAGAACCTGGAAAAACTCGAAAAAGATACCGGTGCACCATTAGAAACTAATTTCAACCAAGAACCCCCTGCTATCTCAGGAACTTTAGATTAATCCAGAAACTTTTTACTCCAAACCACCCGCACAGTGGTTTGGAGTGTTGGCTTTTTGAGTTTTATTGTGCTATTATTGATCATATTTATACAATTAATGATCGTTTGAGAGGAGGTAACCTTGCGCGAACTGATCGTAGCGGAATTCATCACCCTCGATGGAGTGATCCAGGCACCCGGGGGAGCAGAGGAAGACACCGAGGGTGGCTTCACTCAGGGCGGCTGGACTTGGCCGTACTGGCATGACGAGATTGGCAATCACTTCTTTCAGAGCATGAGTGAGTCAGACACCATTCTGCTGGGGCGCAAGACCTGGCAAATCCACGGCGGAGCCTTCGAGACGATGAACGAAGATCCCTTTGCTGAAGCGCTCAATAACATCCAGAAGTACGTGGTCTCGACCACGCTCGAATCGGCCGCGGCCTGGCGCAATTCCACCCTCATCCGCAGCAACGTGGTCGAACGCGTGCGCCAGCTCAAACAACTGCCCGGCAAGAAGATCCTCATGGATGGCAGCAGTGTGTTGGCCCAGACGCTGGCAGCCAACGACCTGATCGACGAGTACCGTCTGCACGTGTATCCGCTGGTATTGGGCAGCGGCAAACGCCTCTTCCCGGCCGGGAAGCGCCTCGAATTCAAACTGATCGAGGCAACTCCACTCCCCACCGGGGTGGTCTACCTGCGCTACCAGAAAACGGAATAAACCCAGGGCCAGCCGGTTCAGGTTACAGCGGCAAAATCCAGAAGCGCCCAACCGCGACCAGCAGAGCCAGCAGCAGCGGCAGCGCCGGGTGAGACAACTGGTCCATCTCATGCAGCCGGAGGTGGGTAAAAACTGCCCCAAGCATCAAGGCCACCAGACAGGCCGCCGCGATGGGGGTCAAGAGGGACAGAATGCCGGTCACCCCGGGTAAGATCAGCCCCAACGCCCCCGCCACCTCAGCAGTTCCGATCAAACGCACCTGAGTTGGTGAAAAACTCTTCACCCACTGCATCCGGCCCGCCAGTTTATCAATGGGTTGGGTCAATTTCATTCCCCCAGCCATAAGAAACAGGAGTGCGGCCACTCCCTGCAAAATCCACAAGATAACGTTCATTTCCAGCTCCTTTGCAATACTGTCTTATTTAGTTAATTATCACCGCATTTGTATGATTTACGTAAGAATGGATTCTATCTTGTGACATGAGAAAATATCTTTCCCGGTATAATTTAATTAAGGGAGGATATTCCGATGAATCCAGTGACGGACCTTTTCAGCATACCGGCAACGATCGAACTGGCGAACTACATGTTTGCCGCCTTCGCGCAGGCCATTCACCATCTCCCGCCCGCTCCTTATGCCCTGGCATTCGATATAAGTAATGAAGAAGATGATCTGCGCCGCCCCGTCGTGCGCCTTTTTGCTAATTACGAAACCTATGCCATCAGCAAATATCCAGAAAATGACCGCAGCGGCAAATGGAGAGCCTCCAGCCACCTGGAAGCAATCTGGGGCAGCGCCATCTGGGAAATGCGCACCCTGGCCACCATCGGGAACCAATATGCCGGGGAAGGATCCTTTGATGGGGATTATGTAGATAAAAAGGGAATGGCATTACGCAAGAAATGGGTGCAAGCATTGGGGTTGTGGTATGAGGATGAACTAAAAAACACCAATTTCGACCAGGCATTTGAAATCGACGGAAAAATCATCCCTCTTTTCGACGACCTGTGTCTGAGCGTTGCCAGAAGGCTGCATCCGGTGGTGATCGAACATTTCCAGACCGACCTGCCTATTCTTTTTTTTGGATGCGAAGGGAACTTCGACATGGAAACGATCTCCCTGGCCCTGCTGGCCAACCCCATCACTCTGCTGAAAGGTTATGGAGAATTTTTGCGTGAAATGTGCGGCGTCGAATATGAAAATTTCGTGATGCAGGACTTCGACAAGGAAAACTATACCTATACCTCGTTCTGCCAGGGAGAAAGTCACTGACCGCGATTGTACCTATTTCTGGAGGACCCTCTATGAATGCCGATGCTTTCCGTTCTCTCTATGAGTACCACTTCAGCGAAAATCGCAA
The DNA here is from genome assembly GCA_012797695.1 of Anaerolineaceae bacterium. GTDB lineage: Bacteria > Chloroflexota > Anaerolineae > Anaerolineales > Anaerolineaceae > UBA6107. Next base: position 14,152 of record JAAZOQ010000294.1, read on the forward strand.
ACTATGGGAAAAATACGTCGTGCCGCTGAGCTGGGAGCAGTTCACCCGGCCGGCTGAGTATTCCCACGGGTCAGTGCGGGCCCAACTCGTGCACCTGATGGATGTGGACGAGGTCTGGTTTGCGGAATTGCAGGGCAGCGAGCCTTCCACGCCGCTGCCGGAGCCGCATGAAGATGACCGGGGCCGGCTGCGCGCCCACTGGGATGAGGTCGAGCGCTCCATGCGGGGGTACCTGGCCGGGCTGCGCGATGAGATGCTGTCTGCCCGCCCCATCCGTGAGCCGGAGGAAGACCGGGGGCTGGCAGTATGGCAAGTCCTGTGGCACGTGGTCAATCACGGCACCGATCACCGCGCCCAACTGCTGCGCCAGCTCCACGATCTGGGGGCAACCACCAAAGGTCAGGATTTCATCTTCTACGTCTACGAACACATGAGAAAGTAGAGCAAAGTATTTTCTCAGCCTTTTTTAGCAGACATTCTTCTTCCTCCAGGAGTCGTTGATCACACGTATTTACTGCATGATATGAAACGGGCGATCCCCTCCCAAAAACTGGAAGGGGATTCTATTTGTCATTTCTTGCTGATCCCGGTAAAGTAAACCCATCAGACAGGAGGCAACCATGAGTTCGCTTAATCAGGACCTGAGTGAATACCGCAATCAATTACAGCGAGGGCACATCCAACGCGCTTACCGAGCAGTAATAGATATGTTAAACAAACTCCGTATCCAATTCAAGGACCACCATCCCGAATACACCTTTCCTGGCAGCCTGTATGCCGGCTACATGGATATGAGCTATTTTTCGATCACAAACAAAGAACTCAAAGCCCGAGAGCTCAAAATAGCAGTCGTATTTCTACACGAAGCCTTCCGGTTTGAGGTGTGGCTGGCTGGAGTGAACAAACAGGTACAAGCCCAGACCTGGCAAATGATCCGTGAAAAAGGGTGGACAAAATACCCGCTGGTCACTTCAGTGCAAGGTGCCGACGCCATTATTGAGCACATTCTGGTGGTTGAACCCGATTTTTCTGATCTCGCAGCCTTGACTGCTCAAATCGAATCAAAAACGGTAGATTTCATTAAAGAATTCACTACTTTTCTCACTCAAAATTAAAAAGGCTGCGCCGGAGGAATACCAAGAGGCGGAGGGACCCTTTTGTTCGCACCCTTGATCTTGCAGACCAGCGACATCCAGAAAGCCGCCACGTACACGCCTGCAACGGTAAATGAGATGGGGATGGAATTGGTCATGCGCATCAGTTTCATTGGCACCAGAACATTGAAAGTGGTCAATGAATAAGCGATGCTGAACAGCAGTGAACCGCCAAAGAAGGCCAGAAAAACAAAGGAATTGCGGTTAGCATAGGCGTAAGCCCCCACCAGCAGCAGAAGTACTCCCACAATCGCCGGCAGCCACGACAGAAATGAACTCGTCAGCCAGATCGAAGGATGACGCATGGCTGCCTTGAGCAGCGCAAACTGCAGACCATAATAGCCATAAAACAGAGCCGCTGGGAACAAGATCACCAGCACATTTTTTATCCATGAATACTTCATCTCAGCTTCTCCTTCATTAAAGTAATCTTCCACAGATCAAACACAAGTATCTCTCCGTCCCCTCATTATATGAAATCAAAATGCGGTTAAGGGATGCTGGCTGCACACATTGTCTGCCCCGGTCTCGGATCAAACACGAGTTAATTTGTCGTATTTCTAATCTTCTTCCGACATTTTCCTGCTAAGATAAAGAGAAAAAAGCGCAATTCTGCGCTGGTCAAATCAGGAGTCAAAATGCAAGATCTTTTCATCAAATGGTTCATGGCGGTCAACGCCTGGCTGCTGCGCGTCAGCCACGGACGCATCGGCAGCCATCTTGGCAAGCAGACCGTGCTTATCCTCACCACCATCGGGCGGAGTTCTGGCGAGGAGCGCGCCATTCCCATCGCTTACTTCACCCACGGCCCAGATTACCTGATCGTGGCCTCAAACTGGGGCAAAGATCAGCATGCCAACTGGTACCTCAACCTGAAGAAAGATCTGCATGCCCGGCTGGAAGTCGGCGGCCGCACCCTGGCCGTCCAGGCACGGGAAGCGACTGGCCCCGAATACGATGATCTGTGGCAGTTCGTCACTCAGCGGCACCCGCCCTATCTGGAATATCAGACCATGACCCGGCGGCACATCCCGATCATGATCTTCGAGCCTGCCAGCGAAACCGCTGTGGCACCTTCCAATTAACCTAGTGGCAGGAGGCCTAAAATGCTGCGTGACCTGCGCAAATATGCCGCACAAACCCACACTCGCCTGATCGTAGGCGGAGTGGCACTGCTGCTGGTGGTGGGACTGGGCCTGGTCGCGCTGCTCTACGGGGTGCCCGCCGCGCTGATGGGCCTGCTGTGCATTCTGGGAATGCTGGTACCCATCGCTCTGGTGGGGCTGGTAATGCTCCTGCTCGACGTGATCGTTAAAAAATCACGCGGTGAGTAAGACAAAAAGGGCCTCCCATACGGAAGGCCCTTCATATTAAGTATCATTCTTTTACTGCCAGGAGCAGAAGGTCTCACCGGGATACTGCTGGCAGATGGCGGTCAGGTCCCATTCGCCTGAAAGAGATTCATCCACACTGCCCGCCACCGGGTAGCACCACAGATGGCCGCCATTGGTAAAGCATGAGCTGCGGTCGAACTGCGGGAACTTGCCGCTGGGGCTGCCCCCACCGCCGGTATCCGAGTCCGACATGGAGGGCTGCTCCACTGGGGGTGGTGTCTCGATCAGCGGACTGGCCGGGCAATCCGCGGGGTAAGCCTGACAATACTTATCGTCACCAGAATTATTCTGGTTATACACTCGCTCGTTATACGCGTTGGGGTCGTAAGGGAGCATATTCACATCGTTGAGGATCAGGCTGCTGAGCCAATCCGTTGAACTGGCAAAATTCTTTTCATCGTAATAAGCCCCATTGAAAGGATTTATCCAGACAAAAAACGCACTTTCTTCTATCTCAGCGGCAGCAATGGGCATATCTTGCAGTCCGCTTTGCGACAATTCCCAGCCATCCGCTGCCGACAGCGTCGCCCAATCTGAACTGCCGAGACTGCCCGAATACTTCGTGGTCGGCTCCATCGTCACCGAGAGCTGATCCCATTTCATGCAGGTATATTTTTCCCAATCCACGCAGCGATGGGTATAGACAAGGCCATTGATCACCACCACGTTGATCAATTTATCCTTCAGACTGACGCCAAAATCGGTGCCCTTCACCTCAACTTCACGATCCCCGGCATCGATGACCAGTTTCCGTGCCTCGCCTTGCGGAGCAACGTGGGCAAAAACCTCCCCTTTCTGCAGGATCACCTGGCTCAACCCAGCACTCAGGTTGATCTGCAGTTCAGAGAAAGGAGCAAAACGGAGGATGCTGCCATCAGGCAGGGCAATATAGACATCCTCTTTGGCCGTCTTGATGACACAGTGATTATTTACGCTGGTCCCGTCTGTCGGGGTGTTCAGGTAATACAGCTGCCCATTGCAAAGCACCAGAACCGTGGCTAACAGATCAGTCCCCCGCGGTTGGATGTAAACCCGATACTGAAAATCGGCTTCCGCAGGGGAAGAATCATCGTATTGCACCGTGGATTGTACCTCTTCGGCTGTGTCTCCCATCGAATCAGTGGCTTGAGTCTCCGCCGGGGTCTCCCCCGCAGGGGATACGGCGGCAGTCGTCGTCGGAGAGGCCGTACAGGCCATCAACAGGCAGATACCGAGCAGCAGACAAACGCAGCATAACGTTTTTCTCATCGTTCCCTCTTCTTCAGTTGTCGAATGAATCTGGATAGTGTACCGATATTCTGCCGTTAAATAATGATCTTTATTATTGCATATCTCCCCCAAATGTATCCCATGAATTTGACAAGGATTTTCTTGCTCTCTCCCTCCCAACCCAGAGCGCCTCTGCCTGGCACGGGATCAATGCCCCCAGTATGAGGGCATTGATCCCAAAGAATGCCGTTAATCCGACACTTCATCCAGCCGGCGCACGGCCGGGAGCAGCACCCCCACCAGCCCGGTAAGCGCGCCAAAGAAGCCGGTGAGCAGGAACATGGCTGACATGCCCGCCCCTTCGCCAACCCCCACCAGCGGACTCAAGAAGTTGGGCTGCAGGAAGGCCGGTTCGAACAGGTGGTCAGCCGCCAGCCCGCCCAGCAGGGTACCAATGGGCGTGGGCAGGGTGATCAGCATCTCGCGCACCGAAAAGACGCGCCCCTGCACATCCGCGGGGACGTGTTCCTGCCACAGAGTGTAGAACGGGCTGACCATGAATGGGATGGAGAACTCGGAAAGGAAGCCCGCCACCGACCAGCTCACCACCGAGCGACTGGCCGCGGTGAGAAAGTCGCATACCCCAAAGGAGATCAGGGTAGACCAGGTGAACAGGGCCGCTTTGCGGCGCGGCGAGCGCCACAGCGTCAACACCAGCCCGCCCAAAATGCCGCCAATGCCCATCACGGTCTGCACCGTGCCCAGGGCCATCTGATCGCCTCGAGTGCGGGTGAGGATCATCGGTGAGAGGATCGACATGTAGGTGAACCCGGCGAAGAGGTTGATACCGCAGAAAATGAGCAGAATGCCGCTCAGCCCGGGATGGGCAAAGATGTAGCGAAAGCCGAAGCGGAACTCGTGCCAGAAATTACCGGCCGCGGCCATCCCCGTCTGGGTGCGTTCGGCGCGCGGCAAGAAGACCAGCAGCACCGCTACCAGACCGGGCAGCAGCGAAAGCAGGTCAATGCTCATCACCAGGTGCAATCCGCTGACGGTGAGAAGCAGGCTGGCCAACGCCGGGGCAACCACCTGCACCGCGGATTTGGCCAGGCCGATCATGGCGTTGGAACGGGCATACTCCTCACGCGGCAGCAGCAGACTAACCGACGAAAAGAAAGCTGGCGACTGAAAGGCATCGAAAGCCCCCGACAGCCCTTCGGCCAGGTAAAGGTGCCAGAACTTGAGCTCGCCGTGCAGCGAAAGCAGCAGCAGGCTGGCCGTCACCAACCCCGAGGCGAGATCAGCGCAGAACATGATCCACTTGCGCGGCAGGCGATCCACCACCACCCCGGCAAAGGGACTGCAAAACATGAAAGACAGCGAAGCGAAGAACCCCAGCAGCACCAGCGCGGTCACCGAGCCGTTTTGCTGATAGGCCCACACCATCAGGGCAAAGCGGGTCAGCCCTGAGCCCAGCAGCGACACAGACTGTCCGCTCCAGAGAATGTAAAAAGCTTTTTTATGAGTAAAGAGTTTCATTTTCGATCCAGTGCAAATTAAAAGAGAAACCGCGGCTGCGCGCCGCGGTAACGATTCGTTCCGTAAGAGAAACTTACTCGTGAGACGAGTAACAGGCGCGCGAATAGACACCCCCGGTGTATTTTCGCATGTTGATCACAACCTGTAACGTCTCTAGTTTCACGGGTTTCAGTATATCGCACTGCCGCCGAATTGGCAACGGCCGCCGTGCCTCAGGCCGCTTCTTCCGCAGCCGACGCGGCGGAAGCTCTGGAGCGAAGCATGATGGAGCGATACTGGAGGAATTGAACTTTGCCACTTGGGTTTACCACGGCCTTCTGAATGATCAGCTGCCGATCCGCCCGGTGACAAACATTGCATTCGCGCAGATAAAACACGAACTTGGGATAATCACAGTAATCCTTCAAAATCTGTTTGAGGGAACGCAGATTTCCGTTTTGCAGTACCTCGACCAGCTCCGGCTCACGATCGGCCTCGAGATTGCCCATAAACC
>JAAZOQ010000295.1 GCA_012797695.1 Anaerolineaceae bacterium
AAGCACGAGCGGAACTCACCCCTCTTTTACAAATGTCAGTGGCTTCAGACAGCCTGAACTTCTTCTATCGCGCTCTGGTCGAAGCCGCTGAATGGCTGGTCCAGACCGGCCGGCCCGACGGGGTCGCCGTCCTGCTGGCCAGCGTCATCGACGCTGAAGGCATGGAAGAATTCACCCGCGTTTCGGCCCGACGCCTGCTGACCCAACTCCCCGTGCCCACCGCCCCCTGCGCCCCCCTGCCCCCGGCGGAAATGATGCAGCACCTGCTGCAAGCACTCGACTCAGCCCCAGCAGCATAGCCAGCATTTATCATTTTTTCTCCCATTGCAGCAAATCAGGGATTGACAATTCCTGGCTCTTCAGTATAATATTTTTTATTAGTATACAGTAGAGTATTTATTATGTCAGTACGTTATGCCCTCCTCGGATTACTCAAACAGCAGCCGCGCTACGGTTATGAACTGCGCGCGGCTTTCATTGCGCTGGCCGGGGGTGTGGAAGCCTGGGAAGTCAAGCCCGCCCAGATCTACACTACCCTCAACCGCATGGTCGAGAGCGGCCTGGTCGAGAAGCAACTCAACGAAAGCGACGGCAGCGACGAAAAGGTCGTCTTCAGCCTCACCCCCTCTGGGGAAGCTGAGTTCGCCGGCTGGCTTGGGCAAGGCATACTGGATGATCCGCAGCAAGACCCGTTCTATCTCAAGCTGATGCTCTCGCTTGAGCTGCCCGACGTGGATGCCGGGCGCCTCATCCAGACGCAGCGGGCCACGCTGTACCAGGAACTGCACCGCATCACCACGGTGCGCACCAGCCTCGATCCGCACACGGAACTGGCGCGCATTCTGCTGATGGACAAAGCCATCATGCACCTCGAAGCAGATCTGCGCTGGCTGGATATGATCGAAGCCCGCCTCGAGGACGTCAAAAAACAACCTGCTCCGCACGCCGAGCTGCGTCCGCGCGGCCGGCCAGCGCGGACCGCTTAGCCCCCACGTCATTTCCATGTCTACAGGAGAGATCATGTCAATTATTCAGGTAAAAGAATTATCCAAAGTTTACGGTGAAGGCAATTCCACCGTGACCGCGTTGAACGTGATCGATTTATCCGTTGAACAGGGTCAGTTCGTGGCCGTCATGGGCCCCAGCGGCTGCGGCAAATCTACTCTGCTGCATCTGATCGGCGGGCTGGACCGCCCAACCTCAGGCTCGGTGTGGATCGAAGGCAAGGACATCTCGGCAATGAAAGATGACAGCCTGACTGAACTGCGCCGCCGCCGCATGGGTTTCGTTTTCCAGTTCTTCAACCTGATCCCGGTGCTGAACGCCAAAGAAAACGCCGCCCTGCCCCTCATTCTCGATGGGGTCAAACCCGAGACTGCCTACGCTCGCGCGGCGGAATGGCTCGAACGCAATCAGATGGGTGATCGTCTCAACCATCGCCCTGACCAGCTCTCGGGCGGGCAGCAGCAGCGCGTGGCCATTGCCCGCGCTCTGGTGGCCGACCCGGTTATGCTGCTGGCAGATGAACCCACCGGCAACCTCGACAGTAAATCTTCCGATGAGATCGCGGGCCTGCTGCGCCACGCCGTTTCGGACTGGGGACGCACTGTATTGATGGTCACCCACGATCCGCGCATCGCCGCATACGCCGACCGCATCGTCTTTCTCAAGGACGGCCGCGTGGTCGACGATACCCTGCTCGATGCCGGCAATGCAGATAATTCGCGCCTGCTGAAGGAGAAAGTGAATCTGCTATGAGAATCCAGTGGATCCTGGCGACGCGCTATCTGCGTGGACGCCTGCAGCGCTCGATCCTGACCACGCTGGCCATTGCCTTTGGCGTCGCCATTCTTTACGGCATGAACGGGCTCATCCCACCCATGCTGAACACCTTCCGGCACAGCATGTACACCAGTGCCGGGCAGGTCGATCTGACCATTTCCAGCGCGGCCAACGGCACCTTTGACCAGAACATGCTGAGCCAGGTACAGCAAACGGAGGGCGTTTCTGCCGCCACTGCCTACCTGGCCCGCACCGTCACCCTGCCCACCAGCCTGGGCGGCGCGACCAGCCAATCGCTGAACGGCGTATCCGCTATCAACCTCACCGGTGTCGATGCAGAAAACGCACAGAATACACACGCTTACTCAATGGTGGAAGGGCGCTTTCTCACCGCGGCAGATACAGACGCCGTGGTGATCTCGGAAGCTCTGGCCGCCAACCTCAGCCTCAAACTGGGGGATACGTTCACCCTGCCCTCCGCCAGCGGTACTGCCGCCCTGCAGGTGGTCGGCATCATGAACGTGACCTCCCCGACCGCTGTTACCCAGGTGATCACTCCCCTGACCACGGCCCAGGCCCTCCTCGGCCTGCCGGGACAGATCAACTCAATCGACCTGATCTACGCGGCCGACGCCGACCCAACCACAGTGCAGCAAGCCCTGAGCCAGAAGCTGGGGGATGCTTACAAATTCGGAGCTGTTGAAACCGGCAGCGAATTCGCTACCGCCCTCTCACTGGGCTCCTCCATTATGTGGTTCTTCGGCATCGCTGCCCTCATCATGGCCGGATTCATCATCTTCAATACCTTCCGTACCCTGGTGGCAGAACGCCGCCGCGACCTGGCCATGCTGCGCGCCATTGGTGCGCGCCGCAACACCCTGGTGGGCATGATCCTGATCGAGAGCCTGCTGCAGGGGATTTTAGGCACCGCGGTCGGCCTGCTGCTGGGCGCCCTGCTCACCCTGGGAATGCTGCATGCCCTCAGCGGCTATCTGGAAAGCTTTTTGCATGCCACCATCGGCAGCCCGGAATTTTCAGCGACCAACCTGATCGCTTCGATCCTGCTCGGCATCGGTTTTTCGGTCGCCAGTGCCTACCTGCCGGCGCGTTCAACGCTGAACGTGACCCCGCTCGAAGCCCTGCGCCCGGCGATGGGTGCGGCCGAGAACCGCAAAATGCAGCGCCGCGCCTGGATCGGGTTGAGCCTGGTCGTGGTCGCCAGCCTGTGCCTGCTGGTTAAAAACGTCGGCCTGACCGCTCTGGCCATGCTTCTCTTCATCATTGGCCTGGTCATGATCGCTCCGGCCATCGTGCGCCCGGTCGCCGTCGGTTTTAGCTGGCTCTTCAACTTCCTCTTCCCGCGCGAGAATACCCTGGCCCGCGAAAACCTCAGCCGTCAGCCGGACCGCGCCGCCATTACCGCCTCAGCCATGATGATCGGGCTGGCCCTTTCCATTGCCGTCACCGGCATGGTCACCAGCACCCGCCACGGCTTTATGACCTACCTCGACAAGAGTCTGGGCTCTGATTACCTCTTCATGCCCACCTCGCTCGTGCTTGGCAACGGCAATCAGGCCGCTGATCCGCAGCTCGCACAGGATATCCGCGACATCGACGGCGTCAGCGCCGTCACCACCCTGCGTCTGGCCAACAGTCAGATCGGGGATGCCAGCCTGGAATTGATCGGCATCGACCCGACCACCTACCCGCAGGTCTCAGGCCTGGAATTCAGCCAGGGAGACGCCGCCAGCGCTTACGCGGCCCTGGCGGATGGGCACGGCATCATCGTCAATGGCATCTTTGCCGCAGCCTATAACGTCAAGGTCGGCGACACGGTCACCTTGAAGACCCCGCACGGCGATCAGGTCTATCACGTGGCCGCCATCGGCATGGATTACCTGAACGCCAAACTGGCTACCGGCTACATCTCGCAGCAAGACATGCAAAGTGATTTCAACGTCACCGCGGATGTACTCATCCTCATCGATCAGGCCGCCGCAGCCAACTCGCAACAGGTGATGGCCAAACTGCAGCTCCTGGCCAACCAGTATCCCGCCTTCACCCTCATCAACGCCGCCACCTTCAAGCAATCGCAGGAAGAGATCTTCACCATGGCCATGATGGCCCTGTACTTCATGGCACTGGTCCTTTCCATCCCCGGACTGATCGCCATGGCCAACACCATGAGCATCAACGTCATCGAGCGCACCCGCGAGATCGGCATGCTGCGCGCCGTAGGCTCGACCCGTCCGCAGGTGCGGCGCATGATCCTGGCTGAGAGCCTGCTGCTCTCGCTGCTGGGATCCCTGCTCGGCATTGCCACCGGTCTCTTCATGAGCGACTTTATTGTCGAAGCCATGGTGGTCAAAGGCTTCAAGCTCGACTTCTACTTCCCGACCGGCGGCGTACTCGTCGCCCTCGTCATCGGGCTCATCGTCGGCGTGTTGGCCTCACTGGCCCCGGCCCGCAAAGCCGCGCGCACAGAGATCGTCGAAGCCCTGCGCTACGAGTAATTTTTTTAGACCCATGATCAGGCCCTCTTCAAACAACGAAGAGGGCCTGATTGATATTCTGGATAATTACAGAAGCGGGTTACATCTCTGTCAGATCAACGTTCTTCACCTTTACATTATTCTTTCCGCTTACGATACAAGGGTGCGGTGGCTACTTAATAGAAGGGTAATTCCTCATTTCTGTAAGAGTAGATCAACGTTCATCATCAGAATAGAATTTATGAAATTGGTGCAATGGGTAATAACGTCCATCTTTTGGGGTAAACACAATTTTATCCAAAGGACAATAATACAATTCATCCCAGATCGGTTTGTCTTTTTGATAAGCTTGATGGTTCATTGCAGCAATCCATGCAAAAAGTATCACAATAACGAGAAAAACAGGAATAAATACCCACCAAAAATGCCCCCAAAGGTTAAAGATGATCATTAATCCCAAGGAAATAACCCCAGCGAACAATAAAACCAAAAGAGTGATATTTGAAGAATTTTCAAAAGGGTCTTGCGGAGGAGTCAGAATCTTGGATAGTGCAGTTTGCTCCATACCAACGCAATCATAGCCATAAGATCGACCATCTGCATCTACATGATGCTCTTTATATGTATACCCCTTTTCAGCTTCATAATAATTGCTGACCAACCCAATATTACTTCCTTTACAAATTGGACATTGTATTTGATCAACCACAATCCCCTCCTTTGGATTAATATAATGACTCAAGCCA
>JAAZOQ010000296.1 GCA_012797695.1 Anaerolineaceae bacterium
AAACCCCTATATATAGGCGCCCCCGGGGAGGCTCGAACTCCCAACCTACTGATTCGAAGTCAGGCACTCTGTCCAATTGAGCTACGGGGGCGAACGCTTCATTTATACTGCAATTATCAACGTCTGTAAAGAAAATTGATCCGTCTGTGCTTGGGTTTCACTGCGAGATGCGATAAAATGATTCTGTCTTGGGTTCATTTTGGGAGGCAAAATGGAAGATTATCGCGTGAAACCGCATCAAAAGATTGACCTGGCGAAGGATTACGATCCCAACGATTATGGCGAGTGGAAGGGGAAAAAGGCCAAGGGCGTAGCCCGGCTGACAGAACTGCGTGCTGAGCTGGATGCACTGCAGCAAGTGCTGTACGCGGAGCATCAGCATAAGGCGTTGGTGCTGATCCAGGCCATGGATACTGCCGGCAAGGATGGCACGATCCGGGCGGTATTCGATGGGGTCAATCCGCAGGGAGTCCACGTGGCTAGCTTCAAGGTGCCAACCCAGATCGAGGCGGATCACGATTTTCTCTGGCGGGTGCATGCGCAGGTGCCGGCGAAGGGCGAACTGGTGGTTTTTAATCGTTCGCAGTATGAGCAGGTGCTGGTGGTACGGGTCCACAATCTTGAGCCCGAAAAAGAATGGCGCAAGCATTATCAGCAGATCAATGATTTTGAGAAACTGCTGACGGATACCGGTACGACGATCCTGAAATTCTTCTTGAATATTGATCTTGATGAGCAAAAACAGCGTTTAATCGAACGCATTGATACTCCTGAAAAGCAATGGAAGTTTTCTCCTGGTGATTTGCCGGAGCGCAAGCTCTGGTGGCAGTATATGGAGGCATATCAAGAGGCGATCTCTCAGACTTCAACGGAATATGCTCCCTGGCACATCGTCCCAGCCAACCATAACTGGTATCGCAATCTGGTGGTGGCTGAGGTGATCGTGGAGGCTCTCAAGAAGCTGGATATGCACTACCCCCAGGCTGCGGAAGATCTGGATCAATACAAGAAAGACTTAAATGAAGAGGTCATTGAGAAAAAGGGGAATTAGAGAACTCTAATTCTTTCGACTGAATCCTTCTTTCCTTTCCTCTGCCTTTTCGGATACAATACCCCTTAGGGTAGATGCATGGATGAAACTGCATTAGTCAAATCTGCGCTTTCTGGTGAACTGGATGCCTTCAATCGGTTGGTGTTGGCTTATCAGGATGTTGCTTTCAATGTTGCTTACCGTATCCTTGGAGACGAGGACCAGGCGGTGGATGCGACACAGAGTGCTTTTCTGTCAGCGTATAAAAATCTGGATGCATTCCGGGGCGGATCGTTTAAGGCCTGGGTGCTGCGGATGGTGACCAATTGCTGTTACGATGAATTGCGCCGCAAACAACGTCATCCAGTGGTGCCGCTTGAACAGCGGGTCGATGAGGTGGGGGAAGAGGTTGACTACAACGAGTGGCTGCCTTCTGATGACCCTACGCCTGAAGTCTCTCTGGAACAGGCCGAAGTGGAGCACGCGCTGGAACATTGCTTGCAGGCACTGCCGCTGGATTTTCGCAGTGTGGTGGTGTTGGTGGACGTGCAGGGGATGGATTATGGTGAGGTAGCCCACAGTCTGGGTAAACCGCTGGGAACCATCAAAAGCCGTTTAGCCAGAGCGCGTAGCCATTTGCGCGATTGCCTGCAGCAATTTCAGGAACTTTTACCGGCAAAATATCGTCTTGAAGATGAGGTACGCAAATGAAAGAGAAAAACTCACTTCAAGATCTGCAACTGATTTCCGCGTACCTGGATCATGCTTGTTCTGCAGAAGAAACACTTCAGGTAGAATCCCGGCTTAAGACAGATACAGGGTTCGCTCAATTATTCCGTGAGATTGCTTATGCCCGGCGGCTGTTGCGTGCGTTGCCGCTCAAGAGGGCCCCGCGGAATTTCACTCTTTCCGCTGCCCAGGCGAAAGTGCGTCGCCCTCGCCGTATCTTTTTTCCATTGCTGAATTTTGCTTCAGCTGCAGCGGCCTGTTTGCTGGCGGTGATGCTGATCTGGCCGCAGTGGTTTCTGCCGACCCGTGAGGCAGCGGTTCCCACAGTTGCCCTGTTTGCTGCCTCGGCCGCGGAAACAGGCGCTGTCGAAGCCACTCCAACCCCGATGATCTTTACCTGGGAGGGCAGTTACAACACGGCAAAGGGAATGGGTGGTGGTGGCGGGAATGGCAACCCGGCAGCTTCTGCCTATTCAGCCAATGATTATTTGCCGATAACTGAAAGCACGGAAGAACCCATGATGCCGCTCGGGGCGCCGGCCTCGACTGACGATCAGGGCAGTGGTGGATCGTCTTCTAACAACCCGATTTTGGGTATCGCGGCTCCGGCGGACCAAGGTCAAATTCAACCTTCGGCCACCGCTGAGATCACAGTACAAACGACCGCCGCAGAGACTGTACCAGAGACACGCAATTCCCTTTTACTCTATGAAATTATTCTGGGTGCTGTGGCTTTGATCAGCGCTTTGGCTGCCTGGCGTGTGCGAAGGTAGACTTACTATGCCATCACGGCAGTTTCATTATTGTCCCATTTGTGCGACTCCTCTCCAAAAGAAAATTGTGCTCGGTGAAGAACGACTGGCCTGCCCGTCCTGTGGCTGGGTACATTATGAAGACCCCAAGGTAGCTGCCGGGGTGCTTGTTATCGAAGCGGAGAAAGCTTTGCTGGTCAAGCGCGTAATGGAACCTTTCACGGGTTTATGGAGCATTCCGGCAGGTTTCGTGAACGCTTTTGAAGACCCGGCACGGGCGGCTGAGCGCGAATGTCACGAAGAGACTGGGTTGATTGCTCAGGTTGATCATCTTTACCTTATGGAGACTGGCCGTGAGCATCCGCGTGGGGCCGACATTTTGTTGATTTATTCTGCCAGCATTCGCGGCGGCGAGCTGCATGCGGCGGATGATGCCGCAGATGCGGGGTGGTTTTCTCTCGATGCTTTGCCCCCGCTGGCATTTGCTTCTACGCAACGTTTGTTCACTCAAATTCCCCATTGAATTTCAGGTGGACTCTTTTCTCTTCATGTTAGAATGGTATAGAGGTTGCACCCAACCCGTTACCTGATCAGTGAAAGAGAAATCTCATGCCACGAACCTCATCTAAATCATCCCGTTCCCGCAGCAGTACTTCTTCACGGCGTTCGAGTTCAAAGAAATCTGCTGCGCGTAAACCTGCCCAAACCGTTTCGCCAGAAGTGAAGAAAGATATCATCGGGGGCCTGCTGGCAGCAGTGGGCGTGCTCAGTTTAATTGGTTTCCTGACCGGTGATAAGGGGCTGGTCACGGGCTGGTTCAGTCATTTGCTGCGTGTGATTGGAGGCTGGGGCGGGATCTTTCTGCCGATTGTTTTGCTGACTGCGGGTCTGTGGATTCTCTTCCGTAATGTCGAAAAGTTTCCGCGGCTTTCCCCAGGCCGGGTACTCGGCCTGTTTCTGCTTTATTTCAACTTGTTAACCTGGTTCCATTATTCTCGCGGTGGGGGTTACGTTACCGCAGCTTTGGGGCAGGGAGGGGGGTACCTGGGTGCTTTCTTTGCTGATGTGCTGGAAAGGGGTTTTGGAAGGGCGGGCATGGTGGTCTTCCTGATCGCCTGGGACTTGGTGGCCCTTCTCTTCATTGTTGACCTGTCTTTGCCTGACTTGATGGCGAAAATTTCTGCCCTCTTTGCTCATCCTGCGCCAGTGAAGGCAAAACCAGTCCAGACACCAGCGCCGAAAGAGGGTGTGCCGGTACGTAAGCAGACTTTTCATGCGGCCCAGACACAAGAATTACCGGATGGCTTTAACCCTCTCAACCTGGATGAGGAAGAGATCATTGAATCAAACCCTCGGCCAGTTCCTCACAAGCCAACGGAACCAGTACGCGCAGATTCCAAATCTCAGGCAGGTGCGAGCTCAACCCCTGGCAAACCGAACCCGGAGCCGTTGGTGGTAACTCCTGCGAAAACTGTGAAGCCAGCAAAACCCTGGGTAATGCCGGCGCTTGAGGCTATTCTTGACCCGGTGACCCAGGTGATGATCCAGGGGCAGGTAGATAAAGATCGGGCCCATATCATTGAAAAAACTCTGGCTTCTTTTAATGCCCCGGCGCACGTGGTCGAGATCCATCGCGGCCCTACGGTGACCCAGTTTGGGGTGGAGCCTGATTACATCGAGACGCGCAATGGCAAGATGCGCGTGCGCGTTGCCAAGATCGTGAACTTGACGGATGACCTGGCGATGGCCCTGGCTGCCCCCAGCATCCGCATCGAGGCGCCGGTGCCAGGCCACAGTTACGTGGGGCTGGAAGTCCCCAATAAAGAGATCTCAGTGGTGGGCTTACGTGAGGTGATGGAAAGCGATCCTTACCGCAAACAGAAATCGTCTCTGCGATTAGCTCTGGGGAAGGATGTGGCCGGCAAACCGGTCTGCGCCGACCTTACTACTATGCCTCATCTGCTCATTGCCGGTACTACCAACTCTGGCAAATCAGTTTGTGTCAATTCGATTTTGTGTAGTTTATTATTGAGCAATTCACCGGCAGACATGCGCCTGGTGCTGGTGGATCCGAAACGGGTGGAATTGACCGGTTATAATCAGATTCCGCATTTGCTGGCGCCAGTGGTAGTCGATGCCGATCAGGTGGTGGGGGCGCTGCAATGGGTCATTCGTGAGATGGATGCCCGTTATCATACTTTTGCGAAAATTGGGGTTCGGAATATCGCTGAATACAACAGCCGCAGTGGAGATCATCTACCCTTCATGGTAGTAGTGATCGATGAATTGGCAGATCTGATGATGCTGGCTCCCGAAGATACTGAGCGCTGCATCACCCGCCTGACCCAGTTGGCGCGCGCCACAGGGATTCATCTGATCGTTGCGACACAGCGTCCTTCTGTGGACGTGGTTACCGGTTTGATCAAGGCAAATATGCCGGCCCGCATTTCGTTTATGGTTTCATCCGTAGTGGATAGCCGGGTCATTCTTGATCAGCCGGGTGCCGAGAAATTATTGGGCCGGGGGGATATGCTGTATCAAGCTCCGGATTCTCCTGCACCAATACGTTTGCAGGGGACTTATGTTTCGGACAGTGAGATTGTGAGGCTGGTCGAAAGCTGGAAAGTCATTGCGTTGAATCGTGATCGTGATGAAGAAGTTGATCCATTTGCGAACGCTTCCTTCGAAATGATGACCAATTCAGCCCCATTGAAGCAGGGCTCTTTCTGGGAAGAGGGCGGAGAGGGAAATGGCAAATCCTCGATCATTGATGAGGCCATTGAAGTGGTCCGCCATGAAAAGAAAGCTTCCATCTCGTTGCTTCAACGCAAGATGAGCATTGGCTACGCCCGAGCTGCCCGCATCATCGACGAGCTTGAAGAGCGCGGCATTGTGGGCCCACAGACCACCACCTCGCAGGTACGTGAGGTACTGGATTATGGTGACGCTGGTTTGACAGAATCAGATACTGCTGAAAACGAATAACAAAAACGGAGCCAGATCACTCTGGCTCCATTTTTCCCCTAAGTTAAGTTTGGGCTTTCCCCCTCCCTGATTTCAATCATTAGTAACAATAAAACTCGTGGGATTCGCCGCTGCCGATGGTACCGTGATCGTAGGCACCACCACATCCCCAGGCATCGTAGGTATAGGTTCCTGGGCATACACTCAGAACAGTGACTCCGGTTCCCAGGTTAAAGTTAAAACTGGCTGGTCCACTTAGGTTCAGAGTGAGGTAACCGCCAGTAGTATTGTCAATTTCGATACTGGAATTGATCGAACAGGCCAGGGTTGCGGTAGGTCGAGGAGTACTTGTGGCCGGAATGGCCGTAGGCCGTGGAGTGGGGGTTTCAGTGGCTGTCGCCGTTGGGGTGGCTGTGGGCAGTTCAACGGCTTCGATGATGTAAGTTAGCGTGTAGCCGTCACCTTTTTTGAAGTCCCCCCAGCCATCATCAACATCAGCATCCAGCACATAACCCGCTTCGATACGGTGAGTGTCTCCCAGCGCCCAGCCATCGAGAATGACGCCCCACTGGTAAGCTGGAACATCCTCTTCATGGACGTAACTGAACATCATGCCGTATTGAGGCCAATCCTCCTGAAAGTAATCCTGACCATCGATTTTGAAGAACCACTTGACATGAGAAATTGCTTCTTCGAGATATTCGTCATCGGCAGCGTACCAGTAATCCCCAATCCAGATAGCCTGATTATAAGGAATTTGGACGTAATTGGGATTGTTAAAGTTAAGATCTTCTTCAAGATAATCATCGACTGCTGTGACACTATCGCATTCTTCTTCAAATGGACAGGTAGTCAATGAGACTGGCGGTAGCGGCGTAGCAGTAGCAGTGGGTGTGGCGGTGGCAGTGTTTGTACTGGTGGGCGTGGCCGTGGCGAAGAGATTGCGAACCCTTTGCGGAATCAGGGAACAACTCAGAGTGATTGCCAGGATCATCAGACTGAGCAAGAGGGTGATCGTTCTGCGTTTCTTTGACATGGTTTCCCTTCTTTCTGAAAATAAGATAACCGGTCTTTTTTAAGAGAGCCAGGGCTCTCGCTTTCAGCTTTGGCAGGAATGGTGTTACTGAAGGCTGAAATCGTAAGGATTGAATCCATTAATTGCCATGACGTACCAGGCAGTCGGGGCAATGTGGGAAGTATCCGAATATACCCACGGATCCCCGGTAAACAGGTTGAAACCGGTAGGCAGTTCCGCCACCGTAGCCGCCGGGAAAACTCCGTTGGCGAGCTGGATGCCAGCCAGTTGGTTCAGCAATTCGACGGAATCCCGGTAACGCCCTGCTTCAGCGAAGGCAATAGCAGAGAAAGCAGTGCCTTCTGGCCACCAGCCTTCTTCATTCTCGGCTTGATGGAAAGGCATTCCCCCGTCGGCTTTTTTCATCGACCAGGCAGTATCCAGGGCTGGCAGGTAAGGCGCAAAGTCATCATTCCCCAGCGCCATCAGGGACCAGACTTGTGCATCCAGCACCAGGTTGGTTTTATTGGGAGTGGTGCCATCTTCGGTAGTGCCGGTGTAGAAATAACCCGCTTCTTCATCGTACATGGATTGTAAAAATGTCAGCGCATTTTCCAGGCCGAGCTGATATTTTTTGTCTCCGGTGATCTGATAGAGCTGCTTGAAAGCTGCATAGGCGTCGATATTGTGTTCCGTTGACTTGTAAGTGAAGAGGGTTACTGCTTCACTGTCTTTCCCTTCCGGCCAGCCATCGTATCCGGCAGTAAATCCTGGTGTATTAGTGGAACAATTCTTGAGTACCCACTCCATGATTGTTTCAGCTGTGTTGAGGTAAGACTCTCCTCCATAAAGGCGGTAGTATTGCAGCAGAGCGAGCGCCACGTAAGAGGTATTCCCAACGTTGGTGCCGACTTGATATTCATCTTCGTAGTATTCCTGGGCGGCATTGTCATACCATCCAGGCAGGCGAGCTCCACTTTCCCAACCGGGGAAGGGGCGGATGTCTCCATAGGAATAAGCATTGCGGACTCGATCTGGCTGATAGCGGTCGTTGGCGACAGCGAAAACGAAGGCATCAAGAATGCGCTGGGCTTGCTCCTGCTCGCCGGCAGAAAGAAAGGCCATGGCGACCAGAGCATTGTCATAACTGAAGGCAGCATTCTGGATGTAGATCTGATCTGGGTGCAGCGCGGCGTTGGTTTCATACGACTGCAGCAGCACCGGGGCATTTTGCAGGTTTTCGATAGGGCCTTCAAAGCGAATATCATCCAGGTAAAAAGTAGATTCACGGTTCCCGCTTTTGTTTCCACTTAACACGAAGCCAAACCCGCAGCCAATGTAAGAAAGGTCAACCCCGTTCAGGTCAATGACGTAAGTTTGCCATTCATTGGTCAGGGAAATGAATCCGAGGCTGATCTTATGGGTACTATCGGGGTAATCTGCCACCCGGGCAAAGGTGCTGCCATCATAACCCAGACCAGCCGTGAAGAATTCGACAGTTTCTCCCCCTTGCTCTCCCTTTGCCTCAAAGACCAAACGATCTGCCCCAGTCAGGTTTAGCCCCGTGCCGGGAATTTCACCAAAAGAAAGGACGGGTACCGTTTCTCCCTGAGGAAGGGAGCCGTTGACGAACAGCCAGCCGCCCCAGGAATTTCCTTGAGTTTTTACGCTGACTTTAATGGCACTACTGCCTGAATAAGCGTCTTCTTGCCAGTTTTCATCCATATCCTGAACGTAATCAGAATTCCCATCATCAATCTTGGCTTTTTGCGTAAAATGGTTCAGCGCATCTGAAAAATCACGATATACATAGAGAACATTGTCGCCGGCAGTAAGTTTGTTCTCGAGGTAGCGGAGCGCATTCTCTTTGGCGGTTAGCAAGGAAGCGTCCAGAGCAATCGGTTCTTCCTTTTCGACTGTCGGCGTCAGGGTAGGTTCGGCAGTAGCGATAACCTCCTCCGTATTGGAAGGAAGCTGGCTGACGTTTTCACCCTGGCTTTGCGGAACGCATGCTGAGATCAGGCACAGGCAGAGAAGAGCAGGGAGAATTCGTTTCATGTTTTCCTCTTTCTGAATAGAAGTAAGTTAAACTGAACTTCAAATTTCCGGACGAAGACCGACCGGAAAAAATGGAGCGCAAACAATAAAAGGTGTATTAGATTATTACCGACTAATTACTTGATTAATTAAATTATAGTGACTTTGACCCCCGTTTGGGTGTGCCAATTGCACACAAAGGAATTTACAGATTTGTAAAATAAAAAACCGATTTCCTCTTCAGAGAGAAAACCGGTTTGTCGAGATGGAACAGGTTGAACGAAATTTTATTTCTGGTTGGACCGAAGCCGTTCCAGGTTTTCGCGGGCAACGGGCACCATTTCCAGAAATCCATTGAGTATCTCACAGGGATACTCTGTGCACGCTCCGCAATTCGCCACCCCATGCTGATTGGCGCAAGCACGGATCTCACACTCAGCACAATGGCCGCACCAGGGTCCTTCACTGGCAATGCAGCCATTGCAGGCTACGGCTGCGGCCGTAATATCCGGCGCGTTGTACTCGGCGCGCCAGCGCGCTGCGATTTCATCCAGAGCGGCCTGATCTTTGGCCTGGGTCGCCAGGTACGCCTCACATTTGACGCAATTTAGCCCACAACAAGCAATTATTTCATCCATTTCGTCCCTCCATGAACTTGATGCTTGTATTGTAGCACATAATTTCTATTAACCCAATAGGCAATGTCTTCTGTGAAAACGCGAAGGGAATCAGTCTTCCGCCAGCAGGATGACTTTATCTGCGGACGAGAAGGAGATAGCCTGGGTTTTCTCTGGGTTCAAAACTACTCCATAAGCCGCCTCGGCCTGGTGGGCCAGTTTCATCAGACGGTAGCCGATGGCGGTTTTCCCTTGCCGGCGCGCAGATTCTACTACGGTGTAGAAATTTACCGGCATGCCCGTCTGCACAAAGTCGGTTATGGGGTAGAGGTAGATTTCAGAGCCTTCCGGGTTAAACAAATCAGCGAAAACGCTGTTGAGGACCTTGTTTTCAGAAACCTGGGTCAGCAGCAGACTGATCAGTTTATCACTGACGATGAAATCGTCGGCTTGAGCCACTTCTGCCAGGTTACGGTTGCGGATGTCCATCATTTCGCTGACGATTGAAAAGGTCTTTCCGGATCTTTGCTCAATATCCCGCAGATGCAGTAACGTGATCAAGGTTTTGGCG
>JAAZOQ010000039.1 GCA_012797695.1 Anaerolineaceae bacterium
ATGGCCGATCGGGTAACCAACATCTGCGAGCGGACCATCTTCGTGGTCACCGGGGAACTAACCGAGCTGGAAGTGAAGCCAAAGAATTTATTCGATAATTAGCCCTGTCCTTTTCCACCCACCACCCACCGACCCAATGGAGGAAATACTATGGTTGCACCCAAACCTGGCAGCAGTGATGAGATCAAAAGCAAGGTCAATTCTTTACGTTTCAAACTCGATAACCTGCGCGATGACGCCAGCTTGAAATCGAGCATCGATAGCTACACTTCTCTCGAAAGCAAGATCAGCAACTTCACCATTCGTGTGAGCACTCTGCGACAGCGCA
This sequence comes from Anaerolineaceae bacterium, assembly GCA_012797695.1. Classification (GTDB taxonomy): domain Bacteria; phylum Chloroflexota; class Anaerolineae; order Anaerolineales; family Anaerolineaceae; genus UBA6107. The sequence goes on from JAAZOQ010000039.1 coordinate 329, forward strand.
AATACGCTTACAACAATCTTCTAGAAAAGAGCGCTGTCGATTTGGGCAACCGCATAGCTGCGCAAGCCAGCTCCATCCAGGCTCAGATCAGCATCCAATCCACCCGACTGCAGAACTCGCTGCAGGCCATCAATCTTCGCCTCAACGCGCTGGGGAATTACCCGGCTTTGCCGATGGTCACAGCCATCGAAAATGAACTGGATGGGTTCGAAAGTCAATGTGATGCCGCTAAAAATGCTGTGAACAGCCTATTCTCCGGCATTGATTCAGATGCCAGCCAGTACGACCGGGATTTGCGTGAAATCGAATATGCTTTGGATCAAGTCGATCTCGCCAGTTTTCAGATGCTCTCTGGGGAATCGGTGGTCCGCGCAGTCAAAGCGGTCTGGTGCAAAAATGGCAAAGAAGAAAAGAACGATCCTGAAGGTGTGCTTTACCTGACTGATCAGCGCTTGATCTTCGAACAAAAAGAGGAAATTGCCACCAAGAAATTGCTCTTCGTCACTACCGAAAAGCAAAAAGTACAGCAGTTCCTATTCGAAGTCCCGGTTGCTCTGATTCAGGAAGCATCCGGAGAAAAACAAGGGGTATTCAAGAACGTCGACATGCTGAAATTGACCCTGGCTTCTGGGGCCTTTTCACCGAATGCGGTGCTCCATCTTTTCGATCAGGATTGCCAGGAATGGCAGAAAACCATCGTGCTGGTAAAAACTCACGAGATCGACTCACTACGCGTCATTCCGGTGGATACCACCGCCCAGGAAAAAGTCAAAGCTGCCCCCACCCAATGCCCCAACTGCGGCGGTCTCATCAACCAACCCATTTTACGCGGTCAGGATACGATCAAGTGTGAATTCTGCGGAGCAACCATTCGCCTCTAGCGCTCCACCTAATCAGGCGAAAGTTTGACAGAATACCAGGTTCTTCCCCCAAAAATTAACGCCTCCCTTTTCAAGGGGAGACGTTTTTGTTTTAATCCAGACCCTCGAAGAGGTCTTTCTCGATGTGTCGCGTTGGCGCCGGGAAAGCACGCATGAATAAATCTTTGGCCCCAAAGAACTGACGAATACGGCCAATCACTCCACCGCTGGTGATCTGGGTGCCTCCCTGGCTGGCATGGCAGGCAGCCGCGCGGTCACGCAGGTCAGCTACCGCATAATAGCGAATTACCGCGTGGATCGGGAAGCTAACCTCCGCGATCGAGACCAGATCGATATCCTGATTGCGTCCAAATTTCCGTGGATCCTTGCCCATCAGGCGCATAAAGAATATCCCCATGCGCAGGGCGGTTTTGGGCATGGTGTGAAAGTAAAGTTTGGCCGGCGTGTAAGCCGGGAATTCGCCCGGTACAAAAGCAGGGTCGCCAGCAGTGTAAAAAGCCTTCTCCGTCGCCTGTTGAATGGCAATGTGATCCGGATGACGATAGCCGCCAATCGGGTCGAAAGTCAGCACGATTTGTGGACGGTACTTGCGGATGTATTGCACCACCTTGGTCGCAACTTCTTCGAGCGGCGCCGCCGCCAGAGCCTGAGGATGATGATTATCCGGGCTGCCGGGCATACCAGAATCACGATAGCCCAGAAAATCGACGTGGCTGAGGCCCAGAATGGCAGCGGCCTCCATTAATTCATGCTCGCGCAGTTCTGCTACGCTGCTATGCCCCTTCATCATCTCTGCGGGCACGTCCCCCACTTCACCCCGGGTAGCGCACACCAGATTTACTTCCACGCCCTTTTGGGCATACAGGGCTAAAGTACCTCCCATGCCAAACGTTTCATCGTCTGGATGAGCTAAAACGACCAAAATTACCTTTTTCTCTGTCATGATCTGCCTCATTCATTTCATCAGATTCGCACCAACTGAGCCTGATGAATTGGACAATTGTACTCCAATCTATTAAGAAAGCAAAATTGATGGCTGTAGTCTACCCCTCGTCTGGAAAATATCAGAAACTACTTTAGGCCTTCATGTTAAAATAAGAATATGAATGTGATTCTGACTCATGAGCAGAGCGATTTCGACGCGCTGGGCGCCACTTTAGGGGCCTGGCTGCTGGAAGATTCTTCACGCCCGCTGCTGGCAGTACGGTTGAATCGCAACGTACGCCACTTCATCAACGTTTATGGCACTGAGCTTCCGTTCATCGAAAGCCGTGATCTGCCCCCAGAACCCATCGAAAAAGTAACTCTGGTCGACACCCAGTCACTGGTCACCCTGAAAGGGATCACTCAAAGCACCCGCGTGCGGGTAATCGATCATCATCCGCGCCGCAAAGATCTGCCTGCTGACTGGCAGGTCGAATTAGAAAAGACCGGTGCCTGCACCACCCTTTTCGTTGAAAGACTTGCCGAACAACTGACCAGGCTGACCATGATCCAGGCTACCCTGCTGCTGTTGGGCATCTATGAAGATACCGGCGCCATGACCTATTCCCTCACCACCCCGCGCGACGTTCGTGCCTGTGCCTCCTTACTCGAAGCGGGGGCCAGTTTGCGGATCGCCGCCGAATACCTCAACCCGGCATTGACCGACGCCCAAAAAAGTCTGGCCGACCGTTTGCTCACCACAGCTCACACCCTCACTCTGCAGGGAAAACTGATCATCATTGCCACTGGCGATGCCCGTGACATGCGCGAAGAGATTTCAAGCGTGGCTCATAAACTGCGCGATCTGCTCGACCCGGATGGCCTGTTCCTGCTCGTTCAAACCAGTGAAGGCATTCGTCTGGTCGCTCGTTCCACCTCGGATCAGGTCAACGTCGCCAACATTGCCCGGCATTTTGGCGGCGGCGGCCACGATCGTGCAGCCTCTGCACTGATTGATGCCCGCAAACTGCACACACCAGAAAAAGAACTCACCCCTGAATATATCGCCGCAGAACTGATCGAAATTCTCCAGACAGAGATCCGCCCGGCAGTTACCGTCGGGAAGATCATGTCAAAACAACCCTTTTTGCTTACCCCGGAGACCACTCTCTATGAAGCGCAGCGCGTCATGCAGCGCTATGGATACGAAGGCTTCCCGGTCGTCGATGCGGGTAAAGTCGTTGGCCTGCTCACCCGCCGTGCCGTAGACCGCGCCTCTGCCCACCATCTCAATTTGACGGCCGGCAGTCTGATGGAAGCCGGCAGCTATTCTCTGCTGCCAGGCGATCCCATCGATCGTCTGCAGTCTCTGATGGCCACGACTGGCTGGGGGCAGATACCGGTGATTGATCCGCAGACTCAAAAGGTCATCGGCATCGTAACCCGTACTGATTTTCTCAAAACCCTACCGCGCGAAAACAATTTTGTCCCGGGCAAATTGAATTACGCCGACCTGCTCGAAAAGGCCCTTCCTCCTCAACGGCTGTGCCTCATCCGCCAGGTAGCAGAAGAAGCCGCTCATGAAAAGACCCCAATCTACATCGTCGGCGGATTCGTGCGCGATTTGATCCTGGATCGGCCTTCCATCGATTTCGACATCGTCGTCGAGGGAGACGCCATTGCTCTGGCCAACCGGCTGATGCGCAGGTTTGGTGGACGGGTCACTTCGCACAAGCGTTTTGGCACTGCCAAATGGATGGTCAAAACCAACAAGCCTGCCTTTGCGGCCGCTCTGGGGCTGGCCCCCGATCAGGCGGATTACTTACCCGATTCATTGGATTTGATCAGCGCCCGCACTGAGTTCTACGACCATCCCAGTGCTCTGCCTACCGTGGAACGTTCCAGCATCAAACTAGATTTGCACCGCCGTGATTTCACCATCAATACCATGGCCCTGCGCCTGGATGGGCACCACTTTGGTGAGCTTTACGACTACTGGGATGGGCTGAATGACCTGCACAAGAAACAGGTCAAGGTGCTTCATTCGCTCTCTTTTGTGGATGACCCCACCCGGATGCTGCGCGCCGTTCGCTTTGAACAGCGTTTCCATTTCCATATTGAAGATCGCACCTTGCAGCTCATTGAAGAAGGCAAACCTCTTCTCAAACAAGTCAGCGGGGATCGCTTGCGCCATGAATTTAATTTGATCTTCAAAGAAGATCAGCCTTTCCCCATTTTGCTGCGTCTGCAAGAGCTGGGCCTTCTTTCTGCTTTGCAGCCAGATCTAAAGATTCCGGCTGAACTGGAACCCGCCTTGCAGCAAGCATTCGCGCTGCTCGGCAGCGAACAATGGAATTTTGCTGCAAACGTCGATCATCTCTCTCTGCGTCAGGCAGTCAGTTACCTCGTGTGGCTGATCCCTCAGGGCGAGAGGGTGGCCAGCGAAACCTGCCAGCGTCTGCATGTCAGCAACGAGTTGTATGAAGCACTGGGTAAGGGAACCAAAGTATGGCAGGACCGTCTGCGATTGATCGATCAACCCAACAGTGCTTTTGCCGATGCCCTGCAGGGCTGCCCGCGTGTCAGCGGATA
>JAAZOQ010000297.1 GCA_012797695.1 Anaerolineaceae bacterium
CGGGTGGGAAAACTGGTCAGGGAATCAAAAGCAATGCGGTAGATCACCAGCGTCGATGGCTGGTCATACTCTGGCCAGATATCGATCTCCATTTCGCCGATCTGCAAATCGACATCGTTCGCTGCAACCGGGGCCGCCGCAGACAAGAGCAGTGAAACGATCAGGAAGACAGGCAAAAGATTTTTGAGCATGATAATCTCGCTGATTCCATCTTACCATAGGTCAAGCAAGCCGAATCATTCTATGATAGAATTGGGATGCAGTCAGACGGAGCACTCAGCCTGACCGTCCAAGCCGCAAGACGCGACGACCTCAAAGGTGCAGCCCCTGTACGGGACCGCTTTTGGGGTCTTTTGTTATCAAGGGGCAATACAAGGAGTAATAAAAATGCGTTGGGTAAGAGATTACGTGCCACAACCTGAGCAAACGCGCCTGTATCGCACGGCCATGCTGATCACATTGGGGGGAAACCTGCTGCTGGCCACCGGGAAAGGCCTGGTTGCCTGGATCACTCATAGCGCGGCCATCTATGCCGATGCCGCCAATTCTATCTCGGACGTCGTCTATTCTCTGCTGATGGTGGTCGGCCTGTACATGGCCATCCAGCCACCGGATCTGTCGCACCCGCAGGGTCATGCCCGTTTCGAGCCGCTGGTTGGGCTGATCGTCACCTTGTCAATGGCCTTTGCCGGATATGAAGCCGCGCGCAACGCGGTTGTTCGTTTTGCCGCCGGCGGAGCCAGCGTGGAAATGGGCCTGCCCATGTACGTACTGCTGGCCAGTGCCGCCATCAAATTTGGGATGTTCCTGGTCATTTCACGCATCGGCAAAAAGCTGAACAGCCCCACCCTGACCACCACGGCCACGGATAATCTAAGCGACGTGCTGACTTCAGTGGCCGCTTTCATCGGCGTCGTGCTTTCTTCACTCGTCAGCCCGCTGGCCGACCCAATTGCCGGTCTGCTGGTGGCTGCCTGGATCTTCAAGCAAGTGTACAGCGTCGGCAAAGAGAACCTCGGTTTTCTCACCGGCAAGGGTGCCAGTATGGAAGAGGTACAGAAATTCGTTGCCGCTGCTGAATCCGTGCCGGGAGTGCTGCGGGTGCACCACATCATGAGCGAATACGTTGGCCCCAAGCTGATCCTGGACCTGCACGTCAACGTGGCCGGGGAAACCACTCTCAGCAATGCCCATACCATTTCAGACAACGTTGCTGCCCGTCTCAAAGAGTTCCCTGAAGTGGACCGGGTTTACGTCCACATGGAACCCGACGACTGGACGGATTAATTTGCCTGAGTTTCCAACGGAGCAGCCAGATGGCTGCTCCGTTTTTTTATATTATGATTAAGAGATGAAAACTCTGCCCAGCCAGTTTTACGATGAACCCATTGAGGTCACCTTCGACGAAGACCCCGTCTATGCCAAGCGGCCGGAGTGCCCCAATACCTTCCGCTGGCGCGACGAGGAATTTCGCATCGTGGAAGTGCTGAGCGAGGAACAAAACTTCGAACGGCACGGTAAATCCGCGCGCAACATGGTCCCCGGGCACGCGGCGACTGCCTCACGTGTGGGCTCGTGGGGAGTAGGGCGCTACTTTTTTTGCGTGATCGTCGAAAACGGACGAATTTTCGACATCTATTTCGACCGCGCTCCCCAGGGCGCCGGAGACCGCAAAGGACACTGGTTCATCAAAGGCGAAAGAATCCGCGCAGAAGAATAAATTAAAGATATTTTTTCAAATATCAAGTATTTTCAAAAATAATATAAATAATATTTAATAACTATTGACTTAAATTAATATCATGATAGAATATTCTTAATCGAACGGAATTTTCTCTTCATTTCTTGCCTTGCAAGCGCAAGAAAACAGATTGGAGTAAACGAAATGAACAAAATGATCAATAAATGCCCGGTATGTGGAGCCGATCTGGCCGTCACGCGTTTATACTGTGTCAGCTGCAACACTTCCATCGAAGGGCATTTTGTTCCGGAACACACCCCCTTTGGGCATCTTACCCCCGAGCAGATGCAATTTCTGTTGACCTTCGTGCGCTGTGAAGGCAAGCTGAACCGCATGGAAGAAGAAATGAAGCTCTCTTACCCCACCCTGCGCAACCGATTGAACGAGATCGTACGTGCGCTGGGCTACGAACCCGGCAAAGAAGACTTGACCCCGCCGCTCTCAGCCGAAGACCGCCGCCAAATTCTGGAAGATCTGGATTCCGGCAAGATCAGCTGGGAAGAAGCACAGGCCAGACTGCGCGGAGAGAAATATGAAGAGCCCGCCCCCAGCGAGGAAGGGAACGGAGGTGAAGCATAGTTACCAGTGAAGAACGCCTCAAAGTACTGAAAATGGTTCAGGAAGGCAAGATCACCCCAGAAATGGCGGCCGAGCTGCTGAAAGCGCTGGACGCCAGCGCTCATCCCGGAGCAGGCAAAGATACTGAAAGCAGCGGTGAAACTATTCCCGGAATGACCGGGCGCTACTTCAGGGTGCGTGTGTCTGATATCAACAGCGGCAAGGTGCGGGCCAACATCCGTCTGCCGCTGGGCATGGTCAACGCCGGACTGCGCATGGGGATGAAATTCTCACCCGAGGTCGAAGGCCTGAACGCAGAACGATTGGCCGAAGCCCTGGCCAACGGCAAAACCGGCAAGATCGTCGATGTATACGACGACGAAGACGGCGAGCACGTAGAAGTCTTTATCGAATAACTGATCCAAAAATCAGCTCTTTTCTTTACAGCGAATGAGCCATCATCCGTTCTGTTTCATTTTTAAATTTTTAAGGAAGTAATCAAAGGAACCTTTTATGGAAACCGTAACCCCGCTCTCACAAACGAACTCCAATCAATGGCTGAAAAAATTCCTGCCGATCTGGAGTGCACAATTATTTTCGTTACTGGGCAGCAGCCTGGTGCAATTCGCGCTGGTCTGGTATCTGACCGAAAAGACCGGTTCGGTAGAAGTTCTGACCACCGCCACTATCATGTCGATCCTGCCGCAGGTCTTGCTCTCGCCCTTTGCCGGCGCGCTGGTGGACCGCTGGAACCGGCGCATTGTCATGATCGTTTCAGATGGTGCGACTGCTTTCTTCACCTTGATTCTGGTCATCCTGTTTGCCCTGGGCAAGGTACAAATCTGGCAAATCTATGCGATCATGTTTCTGCGGGCCATTGGCGGCATCTTCCAGTGGCCAGCCATGACCTCTTCCACTTCGCTGATGGTGCCGGAAAAACATCTTTCGCGTGTAGCCGGCATCAACCAGGCCATTCAGGGTGGGCTGAACATCGTCGCGCCTCCCCTGGGAGCGCTGCTCATGTCGCTGCTCGCCTTCTATCAGGTGATCTCGATTGATATCATCACCGCCATCATTGCCATCACCCCGCTCTTCTTCATCAAGATCCCGCAGCCAGTGCGCCAGGATAATAATGAAACGGTAACCGTGCGCACCGTCTTCAAGGATGTTGCTGAAGGTTTCCGCTATATGAAATCGCTGCCAGGCATGATCATGCTGACCATCGTGGCCGCCTTCATCAACTTCACCCTGGCCCCCACTGATTCTCTGCTTCCCTTGCTGGTCACTCAACACTTTCAAAAAGGGGTATGGGAATTAAGCTTGCTTGAATCAGTTTTGGGTATCGGTGTGATCGCTGGCGGAATACTTCTGGGTATCTGGGGCGGATTCAAGAGCAAGATCGGCACCAGCATGATGGGAGTGATCGGTCTGGGAGTGGGAGTGGGCATTCTTGGCATTGCCCCGGCCACCAGCTTCTGGATGGCACTTGTAGGTTTCGCACTGGTAGGATTGATGATGCCTATGGCCAATGGTCCGCTGCAAGCGATCATGCAAAGCCGCATTGCGCCAGAACTTCAGGGACGGGTAATGAGTTTTCTCAACAGTTTCTGCGCCGCAATGATGCCGATTGGTTTGCTGATCGTCAACCCGGTGGTGAAAGCAGCCGGACTGCAAACCTGGTTCTGGTTCAGTGGAATTCTCACCATCTGCCTGGGAATCTCAGCTCTGTTCATGCCCAAGGTCATGTCGCTGGATAAAGCCCAAAGTGTACTGGCCGACGCGGTCGTTACTGTAGAATAGCTTGAATTTTTGGAAGAAAAAAGACTGCGCAGGCAGTCTTTTTTGTATCATGGAGTCAGGGTGGCCAGAACGCTCGCAAGTGCCAGGTCGAGATAAGGGGATTGAGCCATCGTCTGGCGCAGACTGATGCGCACAGGGGTATTCTCGCTGACCAGACAAGCCAGATCCAGCGAGAAGGGAGTGTAATCATCCCCACTGGAAACCCCCGGGACGCCGATCTGTTTGGAACACACCACGGCGCCATTGGACTTGATCACTTCAAGGATCACCGGCGCGGTGCTGAATGAGTGAAGATAGCCTTCCAGGTGCAGCGGATTCCCTGAAACGATGGTACCGGCAACCGGCTGGCGCAGCACAAACGGCTCTTTGGCAAAGCCCGCCGCCTCGATTTGCGAATCGCCCAATTGCAGCAACAGCAGCGGCACGCTGGAGACGGCGATGCGACGCCCGGCATCGTCGAAGGTGGTCAGGGTGAGCAGCGCCGATTCCCCAGCCGCTTTAACTTCGAAGGGAATCTGGCTGGAGAAGGAAACCCAGCCGCTGCCCTTGAGCTGGATCAATTGGTCCGCGGTCAGGTTGCCAGCCTCGTCCCAGAGCTGCAGTGAGACCTTGCCTTGCGCGCCCGGGTACGCATAAGCGCTGATCTGGATGGGCGAAACCAGACGAGAATCAGGGCC
>JAAZOQ010000298.1 GCA_012797695.1 Anaerolineaceae bacterium
AGTTCCTCCGTGAGGGGGCGGGCGGATCTTTGTGGGGGCACTAAAACCCGAAATCGCCGCAAGGCGATTTTTAGGTTAAACCCGAGTTCCTCCGTGAGGAGGCAGGCGGATCTTTGTGGGGGCACTAAACCCGAAATCGTCGCAAGGCGATTTTTAGGTTAAACCCGAGTTCCCCCGTGAGGAGGCGGGCGGATCTTTATGGAAGCACTAAAACCCGAAATCGCGCAAGGCGACTTTTTGGGTTAAACCCGAGTTCCTCCGTAAGGAGTCAGGTGGATCTTTGTGAGGGCACTGACCTATATACTTAAGTTCTAATAATTGCTTTTGTTTTAAAGGATGGTCTTTATAAATTGCTTATAAAAAATGCTCATCATGGAAGATGAGCATTTTAAACTCGAAATGTTGAACGTGTTACTTTTCAAGAACACCGGTCAGATCGTGAGTCATGGCGCCATCGATTCTGACGGAAATGATTTCACCTACTTCGGCATCATCTTCCAAAAGAACGAGGCCGTCGATCTCAGGAGCATCACGGTAAGTGCGACCGACAGAAAGTCCGTCGCCCTGTCCTTCGATGAGCACATCCATTTTCTTGCCGATCCAGGTCTGGTTTTTGGCAAGGGAAATCTTTTCTTGCAACAGCATCAGGCGTTCCAGACGTTCTTGTTTGACTTCTTCTGGGATAGGATCGCCCAAGGGTTCGCTGGCTGTTCCCGGCTCAAAAGAAAAGGGAAAGGCGCCCACGTGGTCGAATTGCATTTCCTGCAGGAAGTCCAGCAGCATCTGAAAATCTTCTTCAGTCTCGCCAGGGTAGCCAACGATGAAGGTGGAACGCAAGGCGAGATCAGGCATTGCCTGGCGCATCTTGGCAATCGTCTGATGCACCCAGTCAATATCTGAGGGACGCTTCATACTTTTTAGCAGGCTCGGAGAGGCGTGTTGCAGGGGAATATCCAGATAGTGCAGCATTTGCGGGGAACCCGCCATTACCTCGATCAAATGATCGGTGACATAACCGGGGTAGGCGTACAGGATGCGTATCCAGGGGATCTCTGGAACACGCGGCAGCAAATTCTCGAGCAAGGTAGCCAATCCATCTTTTATGCCCAGATCGTAACCATAGTCGGTGGTATCCTGGGCGATCAAGATCATTTCTTTTATGCCTGCGACCTGGAGTGTTTCAGCATCGTGCAGGATCGACTGCATCGGGCGGCTGACCGTAGTTCCCTTGATTAAGGGAATGGAGCAAAAAGCACACGGGCGGCGGCAGCCATCAGCGATCTTCAGGTAAGCACTGGCACCTTGCAGCGCAGTGCGGGCGATGCCTTTTTCATCGGTGCCAATGGTGGGAAAGTCAGGTAAATGGTAGCGAGGGATAGGCGCAGCACGCATCTCGCCCAACAGATCGAGAATATCCATCCAGCGGCGGGAACCGAGAAAGCCATCCACGCCTTCGATCTTCTCGATCATGAGCTGGCGGCTGCGTTCGGGTAAGCATCCGGCGGCGATCAACTTCTGACCGGGCTTTTTGTGCTTTGCCAGGTCTTGCAGAACCTCGATCGATTCCTGGCGTGCTGAGGCAATAAAGCCACAGGTGTTGACGATCAACAATTCTGCCTGACCGGGTTTGTCGACACCGCGGTAGCCGTTTTGTGCCAACAGAGTCGCCATGGATTCAGAATCCACGGTATTTTTGGCGCATCCCAGTGAAACCAGATAAAAAGAGTTTTCTTTCATTGAATCCTTAGAAAGTAGGAGTGGGGGAAGGCATTGGAGTTTCGGGGGTCACTGTTGGCGTATTCGTTGGCTGCTGAGTCAGGGTAGGTAACTGACTCGGGGCTGGGGTGGCGGTGTTCAGCGCACTCAAATTAGTGTAACTGGTAGGACCAAACCGATACTCTTCTACCTGGGAGGCATTGCCCAAAATACCCAGGCTGGTTTGATTGTAATAAACCTCGATGGCTGATCCATCGCCGGTCAGCAGATCGATCGCGGTATTGCCATAGAATGAGTAGATCGAGCCCGGAGTGACACGGTTGAGAAAGGCGCTTTTCCCATCCACGGTGACTTGCATGAAGGCGCGGTGGTGGGCAACGACGATGACCTGAATCTGACTGGTACTGGTTGCCAGCAGTGTTTCCTGCAGATTATCGACGGGGGTGAAGGCCGAGAGCCCGGCTTCGGTGGCAATAGCAGTGGCTCCTTCGATGGTGACCATGTCTGAACTGGCCGGTGTACCACTGGCAAGCAATAGATCGGAAATCGGAATGGCAGTGGGGTTGGCCGCTTGCGAATTAATGCTGAGCAACTGCACTGACCCCCAGATAATGAACACAAAGAATACCAGAAACAACCCGCCGGTGAAGATGAGGTCAGGGGAAGCCAGACGGCGAATGCCGGTGAGCTTTTCTTTCTGGGGTGTGACGGGCAGAGGAATGCCGGCTTTTTCTGGCGGCAAGGTTTCAAGCCGTTTTTGCTGCAGTGCTTCGGCAAAACGCGACAGAAAGGCTTCTGAATCCAGCCCCAAGAAACTGGCATAATTACTCAACATGCCGCGTCCCTGGACGGTCGAGGGCAATTCATCGAGATTGCCTTCTTCGATCGAGTACAGGTATACCTCGCGAATCTTGATCTGTCTTTCGGCATCTGCCAGAGAAAGTCCCAGAGATTCACGTTTCTCACGCAGTTCTGTGCCCATGGCCTCGCACATAGTGCGATAACTTGTGCTGATGGGGGGGGCAGTTTGCCCGGTCTTAGGCCCAGCAGAGGCAGAAGACGCTGGTCGTGCAAACGCCAGAGGTTCTCCCTTTTTGACGATGCGATAGGGAATCTTCTCGCTGAGCTTACTGAGTGAACCCTGCAATTTCTGCGCGCTGGTGTTGAGGCCCTCTTTGAGCGAATCCCTGCCCTTTTGCAGCAGGTCATCAACTACCTCTTTGGCTTTTTCTTCGAGGACAGGTTTGCTCTCTGTGGGTTGAACGGGAGCCACCGGTTCCACTGGGGCTTCCGCCGCAGCTAATTGGTCCAGCAGCGGGTAAGGATTTAGGTCAAGAAAATTGGCGTACAGGCGAATAAAGCCGCGTGCCTGCGCTCGTGAGGGCAATTGATCGAAGTCATCATTTTCAATTGCCTGCAGGTAGTTGGGGCGAATCTTGATCGCTTGAAAAACCTGTTCGAGCGTCAAGCCTTTTTCTTCGCGCTTCAAGCGCAGTGTGGTTCCGACAGTTTGGTCCATCATTCCTATATTTTATACTAAAAAACCGGCCAGCCAGCCCCCAGGCTGAATTGGCCGGTTTTTTCTATTCGATTGATGTGCTACTCTGCAGGGGTTTCTTCAGCAGCAGGAGCTTCGTTGACCGGTTCTTCGGCAACAGGGGCTTCAGGAGCAGCGGGTGCAGGAGTGGCTTTCGCAGGTTCGGGTGCTTCCCCTTCGCGATAAACCATGACTTTCACCTTGGGGGTGAGGTCAATGGTCAAACGAATGTGAGCGGGATGTTCACCCAGATTGCGGATCGGTTCGACTTCCACCTGGCGCCGGTCGATCTGGCTTCCCAGTTTCTTGTTCAATTCATCCGCGATCATCTGGGAGGTGATGGAACCGTACAGTTTGCCCGTCTCACCAGCTTTGCTGGTAAAGATCAATTCGACGCCTTCGACCAGTTGAGCGAGGCCGCTCATTTCCTGGTTCAAAGCAGCGCGAGTGACGGCGGCTTTGGCGCGAATCTTCTCGACGGATTTGAGCGCACCTGGAGTAGCAAGCACGGCCAACCCCTGCGGCAGCAGGTAGTTGCGTCCGTAGCCATCCGCGACCTTTTTTACGTCGCCGGTGTGCCCCAATTTGTAAACATCTTTGATCAGCAGTACTTTCATTTGACAAGCCCTTTCGAAATGAGAGATTTGCGGCATGCGAAGGGTACAACGCATGACCTGTGAATTTTACCTTAAGGATGCAGGTTTGGTCAATGATGGCTGATTTCAGAGATCAGCTTTAAGTGAATCACTTTTGATCATTGGAATAACGCGGCAGCGCGTTTTGAATGCACCAGCGCGAGCAGAAGCAAAAGAGCCAGCAGAGGCAAACCAACGCTGAAAATGTCATGTTGGAGTCTCACTGCCAGGAAGAGCAGCCCGAAGGCTAAAAGGCTCCAACTGAAATAAGTCAGGTTGGTCAACCAGAAAGAGTGTTTCTTTTGTTCGACAACCTCGGCGATCATCAGCATGGGCAGGAGGACGAAGAGCAGATCGTAAGCGCGCAGATAAGGGGTGATCAGAAGCGTGGTCAGAGTTACCAGGGCAATCCCCATTTTGATGGATAACTGGGAGCGATATTTGAACAGGAATCCCAGGACAACCCCGATGACCAGAATAGAGAGGATTCCCCATAGGGGGAGCGTGAGGCCAGGATCATTGCCGGTAATTACCCCGGCCAAGCCATGCAGGTTGGGAAAGAGGTTGTTATCCTCCGATTTATGCAGCAGCACGTGCAGGTAATCGACAAACCAGTGTGGAGAGATTAGAAAGGGAATTAGTTGAATACCCAGGGTGAACCCTGCCAGCCAGGCAAAAGGTTTCCATGCACGGCGAAACAGCAAAAAGAGGCCAAAGAGAGCGATCAGCGGCAGCCCCAGATTGGGCTTTAGACTGAGCAGGGCCAGAAAAAGACTTGCCTGCGGGATTTTTCCACGTTCATAGAAGAAAATTGCCAGGGAGAGAAACAGAAAAAGCAGGGCATCGAATTGCCCGACTGTGAAGTTCAGAAAAACCGGCCGGAAACAAAACGAAGCGAGAATGATCGGAAAGAAGAAACTCTGCCAGCGAGGAGTATGCCATTCAGACAGCAGCAACAGAACTCCAACTGTGATACTTAAAAAGCCGACAAAGAGCCAAAGGGTACTGGCCAGGGGGAGCTCAAGCCAACCCAGAGGAAGAAGGAAAAGGGCTGTGCTTAGAGGGTAGACGTAAAAAAGATTCTCGATCCAGGTGGATTGATAAAGGCCATGATTGGCAACCCATAATTCGGACTGATAGACATTTTCTCCGTGCAGGGTCATGCGTGAGCCCAGCCAGAAGGTGAAGAAATCTAAATTGCGGTAGGCATCATTGACCTGAGAAAGGTAGAAAGCTAGCGCCGCAAACAGGACGATCAAGAAAACAAGAAAAGCGAGGAGGGCAGGATTCAGTTTGGGTGATCTCATGACAAGCATAATTGTATAGCATTTGTTTTTTCGATGCGAATGTTGAGCAGAGAAAAATTTAAGGTAGAATGAATAGACTCCTTTTTTCAAGGAAAACAAAAATGCGTTCTTCATCGGTTGATTTTTACATTCTGGAGACTTTGCGTGAGGAACATTCCCATCTCAGTTCACACGAGGTCTTTGAACAAATTCAAAAGCAATTGCCCGCGGTAAATCCTTCCACGGTGTACCGCGCTTTGGATCGGCTGGTCAAGTGCGGCAAGGTATCGGTCTCGGATATGGGGACTGGCGCTGAGGTTTATGAGCTGGCTGAAGGAGAAATCCATCATCACATTGTGTGTCAGGGCTGCGGTAAGATCATCACCCTATGCCACGAAGATGTAGATCCTTTCTTTGCCACACTGGAGCGAAAAACTGGTTTCCACATTGTGACCAATCATCTGGTTCTGTTCGGTGAGTGTACCGATTGCCAGAAAAAGCGTGTCGAAGCCGGGCACAGCGCAAAAGAATGATCATTTCCCCCAGGGGCAAAAACTCCATTCAGATAATTACACCAAAAATCAGGTACCCATTTTCACAGTGTCCTTGCGTACCACATTCCCCGGTTTCATTTTTTTTGTAAAATATTTTCTCCGTTGGGAGAATTAAAAAAAGTAGTTGAAAAATGGCATTCCAGTTTTTCAACTACTTTTTTTGAAGAATATTTTGAGAATTTTTTTCCAAACAAGTTTTATCAATCGCTAACCAGCATTAACTTGGCCCATTTGCCATGCAGGATGCCGATGCCTTTGATCATGTGCAGCATTATTGTGAAGAGCAGAATTCCACCGATCACCACCAGCGGCAGTGACCAATCAGGCAAGAAGAGGGGGGTATTGATATAGATCACTGGCAGATGCAGAACATTTTGGAAAAATGGGATGGAGAATGCACCCAAAGAAACGCCAAGAAAGGCTGCAATGAGGGTGAGGTAAATCAGGCTAAGGGGGAGCTGCAGCAGGGTGTAGCCCAGAGTCAGCCAGACATTCTTGTCTTTGAGCAACAGTTTAAGCTGTTCGGTCCACTTTAAGCCGCGAGGTTTGAAGAGTGGACGGTGCGGCATGCGTACTCCCAGCAGGGCCTCCACAATTCTGCCTTCCAACAAGCCAATGCCGCGCAGGGAATAGAGGAAGAAGAGCAGGAAGAACAGGCCAAAAATAAAGATCAAGAACGAGATCGAGAGAGAAAGGCCTGCGACGGCCCAGCTAAAGTAAACGGTTCCGGTCACAACGCTGATGAGCATAAAGAGCAGCGCACTCCAGGCACGCGTATCAGTATAGATGCCGAAGAAATGGCCTAAAAGCGACCGCTTTTTCTTTTTCTGCACAAAGGGCTGCGGGGAAGATAAGCGGGTTTCGGCTTCGACGTAAGCGGTAGCGACTTCCTGCGGGGAGCCATATTGGGCAACTGCCTGGGAGAAGATTTCAGGACGATTTTCGGCATTGGCCGTGAGCAGGGCATCGGTGAGATATTCTTCCGCATCGGAGAGCGCATCCTGAATAGTGGCCGGGTCTGCTCCTGCCAGAGCTGCTTTTAATTCTTGCAAATAATCTTTAATGTTATTCATGGCTTTACTTTCCTTCCAGAATCGAATTCACGAACAGGCTGGTTTGCTGCCAGATAGCCTGCCATTCCTGCAGCATTGCGTGTCCTTCTGCGGTGATGGCATAATAGCGTCGGGGCGGGCCTGAAAAAGAGGGCTCGACCTGGCTGGAGAGCAGCCCGCTCTTTTCCAGAGAGCGCAAAACCGGGTACAAGGCCCCCAGTTTCATCAGCTGGATCTTCTGATTTTCCTTTTCCAGATTCCGCGTGATCTGATAGCCGTAAAGGGGTGTGTCGCTCTGATCCAGAACGCTGAGCAGAACCAGGGCGGCAATTCCGGACATCATCTCTTTCTGGAATTTTTTGACATTGGGGTTCTCGCTTTCCATAAAGATTCCTTTCGATAGAATCAACTTATTGATATTGATAAGTTAATAGTACTGATTAGTTATCAATATGTCAAGAGTCAATTGGTTGCATTTTGCCAGAGAAGGGGCATCCGTACTATAATCATCCAAACACGGAGGTATGTCTATGGAAAAGGATTTCTTGTGGTGGCGCG
>JAAZOQ010000299.1 GCA_012797695.1 Anaerolineaceae bacterium
TCCATTACGAATAACGCTGCTCCGAATAGCCCCTGAAACGGATTGCCTCTATCATTAGCCGTGCGTCGAACTTTGGATCAACACCTCTGCTGGGATACCCAAGCCCGCATTCAGCTTACGGATCATCGCCAGGGTCAACGGTCGCTTGCGGCTCAAGACCTCCGAGACTCTCCCACTCGGTCCAATATATTGTTCCAGATCCCGTCGGTCCAGCCCGCGGCTATCCATGTAATACTTGATTGCCTCCACCGGATCGGGAGGGAGAATGGGATATTGTTTATCCTCGTAGGCCTCAACCAAGGTAAAAATCACTTCAAAGCGGTCTCCGTCCGGGGTGCCAGGTTCGGATCCCCACAGCCGTTCCACTTCAGCCAGGGCAGCTTCATAATCTGCTTCAGTCCGGATAGGTTTGATTTCCATAGACATAATCCTCAATTCTAAATGCTGGTCGCATCAATCCGGTCATATTCCGCGTGGGTCCCCACAAACCGGATGAACATTTTCCCTTGGGCGTATTCAACCACCACGATCAACCGGTACGTATTGCCTTTGATGTTGAAAACAACCCGGTTATTGGAGAGGATACTGACACTGCGATAGATCGCTTTGATTTCAGCCGGCGAATTCCAACTGGCTTTTTTTGCTTCTGTATACCAGGCTCGCAGCGGTTGTTCGGCATCTGGATGAGCCTCCCAGAATTCAACGAGACGGCGACGTGAGATAATCCGCATAAGTTATTATAGCACCTTTCTCCCAATTTGGGAGATTATCTTGTTTCCAGTACTTTTCGTTCTATTCTTGCCATGCATCCTTATTGGCCGGCAATTTCTACCGGCCGGAAATTGCAGGCCGGCGTATGCCTGGCCAGCATACTCCATGAGATCTTCTCGAATACGTTCCACCACAAATCCGGAACATTGTACCAGGGAGTATCTTCAACGCCCGTGGGGATGTTTGGATCATTCTGCGAAACCCGGTCCAGGAAACCACCTGGGTGCAGGCCAACATCGGTGTAAACCACGGAATAGACTGGTCCGAGAACTCCAAAAGTAACCAGCCGGCCAACGCCACAGCGTTTCGGCTCTACCTCTTGGGCCGCATCCAGGCGATCCGACATAAATTGCCAGTAGGTCATGCCGGCAGGCACCTGGGTAACCTGCATCGGTTGGCTGCCTTTGAAATAAATAAACCCAGCGACAGCCAGCAGTACCAGCGCCAGTGTCACACAAACAACGTGGAATACGAACCGGAACAATCCCGCCAGAAACCCAAAAATAAATTTCATTGATCCTCCTTGTTTTCTTTTGTGTCTGTGATGCGATATTCTGCCCTGGGATCCAGCACGCGGTGAAAGCGTGCTTCTTCACGGTACATGCGATCCACGGCAATTTCCACAATGTTGCCTTCGCTGCGGCCCATTACGGTAGCCAGTTCTTCAAGCTGCCCCAACGTTTCCCCGCTCAGGCGAAATGAACGAACCGGTTTATTGGACGTCTTTGTTTTTGGCATTTTCAGCTCCTTATTTGCATTGTACACTAGAGTATTACTTTACACAAGGCTCAATCCACTATTTTGGCTCGTGCTGACCCTTAACGACTCTACCCCGGTTCAAGCCTGGCTTATGGTCCAAGCCCCTTGCGCCGGTCCAGCCAGATTGAGCCATCTTTGCCTCGGTCGCCATTTTTCAACTGGGCCAGGTTGGTCAGTGAAAACGACGCATTGTGCGGGCCAAGTGCATCGATAAGTTCCTTGCGGATGCCACACATGCACTCCAGGTTGTCACAAAACACGTAAATCCGCCCACCGCTGGCAGCCTGGAAATTGAGCCATTTGGTCTGCCGAGCGCGCGTATCTTTAGAGACGCCGCGTTCCACCTCGATAAAAAACACGTCGTCCTCCTTTTCGGCGACCAGGTCCGGGATAAACTTTCCGCCGGATGGGAGACCGATTGCCGGCGCTTCGGTCAAAATTTTGTAGCCTTCTTTTTGAAGGAAGTCAGCCACTTCGATGTTGAGCAAGGTGTGTTCCGGTGAAACGTGGGCCGGCTGCAGGCGCTCGAACTCGCCCGGTACGGGTTCCGCCCCGGATAAAAGGCGGTAAGCCAGCTTCCCCCGGTCGGTTAATTGAATGATGTCCGGGTTCGACCCGCCCGAACTTGCGCCTCTGCTTTGAAATGGCTTTTCGACACTCACCATCCCCAGTTCTTCCACCAACCGTTTGAGGATCCGTGCGTGAGTGCCGCTGTTCCCATCCACGTTGATCAGCTTCCCCAGTTCTTCAGCCATCTCAGGGCGGCGCGAGAGCCCGGTTCGCCCCAATAACAGAATTGCCTGCGAGTCATACTCGAAATGTTTACTCTTCCGCCACTCCCCCATCCACGCAGGCTCTCCATCCCCTTTTGCCGATGAGATCACCGGTGCTGTCGCTCCTGGCGATGACCGGGCGGGCCGAACTTCTGGTTCATTCTCCGGTTTTTTGCCCTTGGCTTTTTTGAGAACCTCATTTTCGGAACGGAAACGGACATTCTCTGCCTGCACGCCTTCCAGCGCTTCTTTTACCCGCTTCAATTCGCCTCGCAGCAGCGTATTTTGGGTATAGGCTTTCGAGATGATGGCCTCTGCGTTTTCGATCTGGGGGCGCTGCAGCCTGGCCAGGTCACTGACCAACTGGCGAGCTTTGGCACGCAGGATGTCGGCCAGTTGACCAAAGGGCAACGACTCCATATTTGTTCCAGACCGCTGTAGCCGTTCGCTCTCCTCAGGAGCCAGGGTTTGTAGTAGATCCTGAAACGCGATCACAGCATCGTGCGCCCGCCGTTCGGATTGGTCGCGCAGTTCGGTTTGCACATTGAGCAGGCTGCGCAAGTTGGCAATGGTAATTTCGTCAGCTGTTTGCCTTAGCGCGCTTTGATCCATTCGCTCTCCTCTAATTCTTTGCGAGAAACCTGCGCCTCTTGCAGCTTGGTCAAAGCTTCATTGCGGATCTCTTCTTTAGGAACGTTTAACCAGCGCAGCGCAGAGCGCGAAGCTTCCAGATAGGCCAGCGCCGTATTGCTGAGCATCTCACGCAAACCGGAAGTAGCGACCGGGGCCGGAACCTGGTCGATCTCGCGCGTCAAAGCGACTGCCCGCTCAAAAGCTCCCTGCGCGGCCTGGGTCTGGCTCAACAAATCCCCAACCTGATTGGTGGACACCAGGCCGGTAAGGCTGCGCTCTAAGTCTTGAAAATCCCGGCTCCATTCGCCGGCTCGCTGCTGGTAGTTAAGCGCCTGCCAGACGTCCGGTAAAAGCAGGAGGGGTCTCCCTTCCGGATTTGGGTGGTTGTTCACCATGCCGATGAGCAACAGCAAACAGAGGCTAATGATCAACACCACGTATAAGGGGACGGTCATCTCCTCGCGTTCACTCGACGACGGTTGCATTTTGGTCCTCACTTTCCCGAACCACAACCTTTTGCCCGGTTGGAGTGTCATAGACGCCTTCCACCACACCGCCATAACCGACGCTGATCGACGTCAGCTCGTTCTCTCCGCCCGGGTTGATCGTATTGAACATACCGCGCCGTTTCAAATCCTCGATGACCCGGTTCCCCCGTTCGAAATCAATGTTCCGAAGAAAATCGACGTCTTCCGCGACAATTTCCACGGTCATGTCCCCATTCCGGCGCGTGCGGGTCTGGACATGCCCTTCGACAAAAATGCGGGAGCCTTTGTGGACGTGAGCGTAGGTGAGCTCCGCCAGAAGGCCGTACATGCAAATCCGTAAACCCTTCACAGGTTGGGCTTCACGGCTGCCATTGATCATCATGTACAGGCGAAGGTAGCTGGTTTGCTTTTCGCCAATATCCAGAATGTCATAGTAAATATCCCCGGTAATATCCCCTTTGACTGAAACGTGATTGCTTTGTGCCATAGTACTTGCCTCCATGATGATAAGTTTTGTCTTTGCTTTCTTCGAACACATCACTTACAGAAACTTGCTTCCGAACGATATTTACCAACTGCTTTCCTCCGCCGGAAGCTCGATGCCCAACTCTTCAGCCAGTTGTCTCAAACGATGCCGTGGCGCATTGTCCATCACCTGACGCCAATCGCGGTTGGACGGCCGGTTCAGGTGCAATTCATCCCAGACCAGGTCGCAAAGCTGCTCATCCAGAAGCTCCGCCAGCCGATCGTATGCGCCGCCGGCGCCTTCACGCGGATTTTCCAGAAGTTTGCTGATCGCCACACTGATCGGATCTTTGATCGCTTCCCCGCGGCTGCTGGCGGCGTAGAGCAACCAGGACACAAACGGGGTTCCAGAGATCCCTTGCGCCAGCAGCGCTTCGCGCTTCTTCTGGCTGACGTGGTTGATCGCCAATAAATCCACTAACTTCCAGGCTGCCCCCTCCACCACCGGTTCGTCTTCGCCGGTGCTGGTTGGTGAATCCAGTAATGGCTTTAAAGTTCTTAAACCCATAAGTACTTTAAACAGTCTCAAAACCGGAACCTGCGCCTGTTTGAGAGTCTCAATTCCGGAACTGAGGATGGGGTTGAGAGTCTCAAAACCAGAACTCGCACCGTTTGAGAGTCGCAAACCCGGAACCCGGTCCCAAATGAGAGTCTCAAAACCGGAACTCGCGCCTTTTTCCGCATGATTTGCCAATTCTTCAAAATCGGACGTGTTGAGCCATTTCTTCAAGTACGCTAACGCATCCACTTGCTGGCATTGAACGAATATTCTCTGGACAACCTGGCAAATCAGCTCGTCCGTTTCGATCAATGGTTCTGCGTTCAGCTTGATCTTGAATTCATAGCCAAACCCACTTTTTCCAGGGCGGTAATTCAACCGTTGAACGAATAGTGCAAGATTCTTTCGAAGCTGGTTGATGCGCTCTTTCTCCTGTTCGGCTTTGGGCGTGAGCGTTGACTTTTGTATGCCCTGATTGAGGACGCCAGGCAGCCATTCCACCAGTGTTTTCGTTCGTTTAATCCCCAGTACCTGAGCCAGTTCCTCGTAGCCGCCTTCGGCCCAAACCTGATCGCGCAGTTCGCCTGTCATCGGGTTGTAATAACCGGAACTGCGCATCAATGCAACCAGGGCAGCCGGGCCTGAGCCAAGCCTGGGCAGCCACTCTTCCAGGAAATACCAGGACAACTGAAAGTTCTCCAACGGCCGCAGGATTTTCTCACCCAGCCGAATGGAAAATTCACGCACCTGATCCAGGCTGTCTCCCTCCACGTTCGCTCCGGTAAGCAGATCCGTAATCACGTCTTCGACCGTTTGCGGTCGGGGTACCTGTGCTTTCTGCTCGGTGGATGGTTTTGGCGATGGGTACGTCAGAATATCGGATAAGGGCGCATCCAGCGCCGCAGTTAACGCCTCAACCGGGTTAGCCTTGAAATTGTAGTGGAGTAGGAAGTCGCGTAGGTCGCTGGCATCCATCGGCGTCAGCGGAATATCCACTTGAATTCGATAGCGGTTCGGGTTTTGCTTCGCCCGTCCGGTCTCGGCGTTAAGGCCCCAGCCGGTTTGGGGCAGCCGCTCGATAAACCACCCCAGTTCTGGCCGGTCAAGATTACGCCAGAAAGTCGCCCGGCTCATCCCGCACCAGCGGTAGATTTCTTCCGCGCAAGCTGTAAATGCTTTCTGGCGTTGGGTAGGAATCGTATTGAGGAACCGGGCCTGGCGAAAGGCGATTACCATCCAGAACGCATCAGGGCCGATCACCGGGAGCCACCGCAGCAAGTATTTGGGAACAGCCACAACCCGGTCTGGCCGGGAGAGGATCGAACGCAGCGAACCGGTAATGTCTTCGATTTGCAGGTCATTTCTTTCGATGCCTGACTGATCAATTTCCACTTCCGGTTCAACA
>JAAZOQ010000300.1 GCA_012797695.1 Anaerolineaceae bacterium
ACCCCTGCCCAGTTACAGGCGGCATCGGTATGCGCAAAATTGGTCATATACACTGGGGTATCTGCCTGAACGGCATAAGCCAGCGGAGTAGGAGTCATCGTCGGAGCCGGGGTGGAAGTAGCCGTGGGAACCAGTGTCGCGGTGGCAGTGGGAACAGTCGTGGCCGTCACCGGTGTAGCCGTATTCGAGTCAGGGGTGGTCGTCACATCAGATGTAGGAACCGCCGTACAGTCCGCACACAGTGTTGCCGTGGGGGTCACTGTTGGCGTTGTTCCGCCACCAGTCACGTACACAGTAACTGCGGTTAATAAAACGGTAATTGATAACCAGATTAATTTTTTGACCATCCTGGACTCCTGTTCGAATCATTCTCCAATAAAGATGCAGGATTTATGCCAGGTTCACACTCGCAGGTCATTTTTTGCGATAAATCCGCACGTCCTCGTTTTGATAGATCAGGGTATAGCCAGAGTTTTGCGCCACTTCATAAGCCAAAACCGAGGTAAACAGCGGCTCCTTTGTAACAGAATCGCTGTTGTCGGTAAAATACACATACTGGTAATCGAATTGATTTTCCTCAACCACCTGCTGCAGACAGGTCAACCCCATCCACCGGCAATCATTGACATCATTCAAGGCGGTGACCGTCTTCAATTGTTGGTTGTTCGCCAACCATTCCTGCCCCTGCCCGGTGAGCAGGCTCTTGCGTCCCGTGAGCGCAGGGAACCACTCTCCCACCAGGTCCAGGTGCCAACCTGAGGGGAAATCAACGACCAGGAACTGGCTGTCGGCTTCGGTATTAGCCTGCACCCAGGCCATTGCCGCCTGGTTTTCAGAGTTGAGAGACTTGAGATAGGTATCCGGTAAATAGAAACCGATCAGATCATGAAAAATAGCCAGGGTTACCCCCACGATCAAGATTCCTTTTACCCATCTGTTCTCAAAATCAATCCCCGCGGAGATCGAGATCTTTTCCGTTTCATTGGTCCCCAATGACCGACTGATCCAGGCCAACCCAGCCGTCAAGGCAACTCCCGCCAGCATTGCCAGCGGAATGGTCATACTGCGCTGGCTGCTGCGCATGTCGAGCACAGCGAAAACCAGCCACCAGACCGGCAGGAATGAATTCCGCTTGCGCAGCATGACGAAAACGCCGACCAGTGCAATCAAGGTGAAAACTGTCTCATTCAAATCCTGTACGGGCAGCAACCCCAGCAGTGTTGCCAGCGGTGTCTGCCAGTTGAAATTGCCGCTATGAAGGGCATCGAAAAAGATCTGGAAGCCAAACCGGGAAATGACGGTACCCCACCAGGGCGCCGTTAAGGCAATTACGCCAACCCCGGCCAGAATCAAGTGAGTAAGGTGCTGCCAATCTTTTCGATAATAAAGATAAATCACCGGCAGGCTCAGCGCCAGCATCCACAGCATTTCAAGATGGCAAAGAGCGGTGAGAGCAGAAAATACTACTCCGCCAACCCAATCTTTCCAGTCAGGTTTGCGGCACCAGCGTACCAGAAAAGCCAGCGCGACCAGGGTGAACAACAGAGCCGGGGCACGGGTCAGCCCGCCCCCCATGATCTCCCATTCATAGGCCGGAGAAAGCAAGGCAAAGACCAGCGTAGCCAGGGCCACAGGATGCTTTTCGGCTAGAACTTCCTGCGCCAGCCAGGCAAAGACCGGGATCGTCGCAATACTGAACAGCAAAGGCAAAAATCGCAGTAAGGAGATCAGCCCAATACCCAGCCACTGATTCAATCCGGCGGCCAGGTAGAAAGGCAGCGGCGGGTAAGCATAGGGAATGTTGCCCCCGTTGTAACTGGTATAGAGCGGCAGCCGAAATGCGTTGGCCTGCAAGTCGCGCACCATCACGTAGAACATGCCCCCATCATTCAATGGGAAAGAGACACTGAAGACGTAAAAGCAGCGCACCACCGCCCCGATAAGGGTAATCAACACGATCATCCCGATCAAAGAAAGAGGCTTTTTCTCGCCAGTTCCCTTATGCGACGTCCACTTCATACTTGTGCCTCTTCAATTAAAGAATTTTGCCTCACTCGATGTTGCCGTACCCAGTGATCAAGCAAACGGGCGCCGAACCACAAAGTGAAGACCAGGGCCAGACCGGATGCCGCCTGATAAGGTTCTTTGCCCTGCAGATAAATAGCGAACAAGGCCCAGGGCACGATCACGAAAGCTACCCACCAGCCGCCTTTCATCCAGTTTCTCACTGAGGATTGCATACTCCATACCAGCAGCGGCAGCAAGAACACGATTTGATCCGAGAGCAAGCTGTTCGGATTGGGATTGACCAGCTGCACCTCAAGGATCAGCCAGCCCAAAGCCAGAAAGTCCGGGAGTTTCCCGCGCCACCAGGCCAGCACAGCCCAAACGGTTCCCCCCAGCGCCAGGATGCCCAACCCCACTTTTACCCCAATGATCGAAAAATCGATCCCCAGCAAGGCCAGCCAGCTTCCCAGAATTGGCTGGTTGGGAACGTATCCAACATATTCACGAATGAGATGAATCCAGTCAGTCACCCAGGTTGGTACCAGCAGCCATGAAATCCCCGCAAACAGCAAACAGCCAGCCGCCAGCCCATACAGTACCGCCCAGCGGCGCTGGCGAATGGAATCCAATAAATAGAAGAGAAGCACCAATCCGGCCAAATGCGGTTTCATGGCCGTCCAGGCCATCAAAATGCCCGCCCCCCACAGAGCAGCTGGCGAGGGGGATTTCTGACTGAGCAGCGCATAGAGAAAAATCAGACAGGCTCCGAGCATGAGCGCAAACTGGCCAAGAATTACGCCGCGGCTGATCGGGTAAAAGAACACCAGCGTACCAATCCACCACACCGGCAAGCGCTTGCTCTGACTGAGTACCGCGCCAAAAATGAGCACCAGATTAACCGCCATCCAGTAAGCCTGTGCCCAAGGATAAGTGAGAAAAGCAGAAGGAAAGATGATCAGCAAACTGTAAGGCGGATACGCGTAACGCACCTGATCTTCACCGGCCCGTGCCAACCGTCCATAGATCCCTTGCTGGATCAGTTGAGTCGTTGATTCAGCATATGGGCTGGCACCGCGTAGTACAATTGCTCTGCTCGCCTGCCAGTAGATCGAGAAATCCGCGCCGAAAGAGATGGCCGAGGTAACCAGCAATTTCAACCCCACCATCAAAAAGGCAAAGCTGAACAAAACAATTCCCAGAATGCGCAAGCGGTGAGTACATTGCAAATTTGCCATGAGGATTCCCTTCCCGGGATTAACACACACTGTGTATTGTAGAATATAATCGAAAAAGGTGAAACCATGAAGCAATTATTACAAAATGTGCATAACGGTCAGACCAGCATCGTGGAAGTGCCTGTCCCTTCTGTAAAGGCCAGGTATGCGCTGGTAAAGACTGCTTGCTCGCTGGTCTCCGCGGGAACGGAACGCATGGTTGTTGAATTTGCCGAAAAGAATCTGGTGCAAAAGGCCGCTTCCCGCCCCGATCTGGTGAAACAGGTGCTTTCTAAAGCTCAACGCGAAGGCATTCTGCCCACGCTGGCAGCTACATTTAACAGGCTTGATCAGCCCATGACCTTGGGTTATTCCTCCACCGGGACGATCGCCGAAGTCGGTGCCGGGATGGAAGGTTTTGCTGTCGGAGATCGTGTTGCCTGCGGCGGCGGTGGATTTGCCGCGCACGCTGAATATAACCGGGTGCCACGAAATTTGCTGGTGAAACTCCCGGATACGGTCGATTTTGAATCGGCCGCCTTCACAACTCTGGGCGCCATTGCCATGCAGGGTTTTCGACTGGCCGAGCCCCAGCTAGCGGAACGAGTCTGCGTCATTGGCATGGGACTGCTCGGTTTGCTGGCTGCACAAATTGCCCGGGCTGCCGGCTGCCCGGTCTTTGGCATCGATCTTTCTGCCAAACGGATTCAATTGGCACAGGAACTTGGCTTTGCTGCGGCGACCCGTGAAGGCTGTGAAGAAGCTGCTCTGGCCTTTACCGGCAATCGGGGTTTTGACGTGGTTTTGATCTGCGCCGATGCCTCCTCGAACGATCCCATTGAACTGGCGGGGCAGTTGGCCCGCGATCACGGCAAAGTGGTTGCCATTGGTGCCGTCGGTCTTAATATTCCGCGCAAAATTTATTACGAAAAAGAGCTTGATTTCAAGGTTTCCCGCTCTTATGGGCCAGGACGTTATGACCCCGCCTATGAAGAAGGTGGGCAGGATTACCCGCTGGGCTACGTCCGCTGGACGGAAGGCCGTAACATGCAATCCTTTGTAGAATTGCTGGCCAGCGGTCAGGTCAACGTCAAGCCTCTGATCTCACATCGCTTCGACATTGATCAGGCCCCGGCCGCTTATGAGCTGATCACCGGCAAAACCGGCCAACCTTTCCTGGGGGTGCTGTTGACCTACCCAGCCATCGTTGAAAAAGCTGCTCTACAGCGAACGGTGAGATTGGCTTTCCCCATTCCCGCTGCCGTCAGT
>JAAZOQ010000301.1 GCA_012797695.1 Anaerolineaceae bacterium
AGCCGACCTGGACTATGTGGTGGTAAACCACATGGAGCCCGATCACTCCGGGGCACTCAAGACCCTGCTCATGCTGGCTCCCAAGATCACAATTTTGGGCACGGCAAAAACCCGCGACATGCTCGAAAGCTTCTACGGAATTACTGAACGGGTGCAGGTGGTGAAAGACGGTGAAGAGATTTCACTGGGCAAACATACTGTCCGTTTTTACGCGACCCCGTGGGTACACTGGCCTGAGACCATGATGACTTACGAAGTGAACGAGAAGATTCTCTTCCCGTGTGATGGTTTTGGCGGTTTTGGCGCTTTAGCTGGCACCATCTTTGATGACCCGGTAGTGCCTCAGGAATGGTATGAGCAGGAAGCGTTGCGTTACTTTGTCAACATTGTGGCGGCTTTCTGCAAGCCAGTCAACAATGCCATTGCAAAATTATCCACGGTGCCCATTTCGATTGTGGCTCCATCGCATGGGCTGGTCTGGAAAAATCATCCTGAACGGATCGTTTCGTTATACAGCCAGTGGGCCAGCTATGCCACTGAACCCGGGGATCTGGGTGTGACCCTGTTGTACGCTTCGATGTACGGGAACACCGAGCAGATGATGGATGTGGTGGCCCAGGGAATCGTGGATGAAGGGGTGCCGGTAAAGGTCTTCAACGTGGCCAAGATTCCCGTCAGCAAGATTTTGCCTTCGTTATGGCTGAATCAGGGCGTCATGGTTGGGGCACCCACTTACGAAGGAGAGCTGTTCCCGGATATGCTGCATGTGTTGGAAGTGGCCCACATCAAGCACGTTTCCAACCGCACCGCTGCGATCTTTGGCAGCCATGCCTGGGTGGGCGGGGCACAGCGTCAGTTTGAAAGTCTGGCTGAGACTTACAAATGGAATCTGACCGGCAAATTCGAGTTCTTTGGTGCTCCCAGCCAGGACGAACTCGAACAGGGCCGAGCCTTTGGGGCTGAATTCGCCCGGCAGGTCAAAGCCACCGCGCGCAAGTAAGATCATTTTTTGGTTGAAAAATTCCCATCTTTGATTGAAGATGGGAATTTTCTTTTAATTTTTTTCTTGCATTAATAGGAATTCATTTATATTATGTTAATGACTATTAAATATTGATAAGTTAAATTTTTAGTTTCTGTATGGAGAGGGAAAAATGGATAAGAGAATTGTCAAACCATTCATCACACTCATTCTTCTTTTGTCTTTGGTCAGTCTGGCCTGTAATTTACCGTTCTTGACTAAAGCGACGGCAACAAGTACTGCTGGTGAAGCGACAGTGGCTCCTTCAAAGAAGACAGGTGCGGTCACGAAGCTTTCTGACGTGCAAAAGGCAGTAGTTCAGATCGAGTCAGAGGGTACGTTCATGGATCCCGAGTTTGGCCTGCAGGTCAATTCAGCGGGACGTGGCTCGGGCTTCATCATCGATCCGGACGGTTACGCGGTGACCAATAACCACGTCGTCACCGGTGCGGCCCTGGTCAAAGTATGGGTCAACGGCGAAAGTGAGCCGCGCAACGCGCGGGTGGTGGCTTACTCGGAATGTAATGATCTGGCAGTGATCAAGATCGAAGGCTCCGACTTTTCATATCTTGATTGGTACGATGGCGAGATCACCACAGGGATGGAAATCTATCTGGCCGGGTTCCCGCTGGGCGAGCCTGAATTTTCGCTGACCAAGGGCATCATCAGCAAAACGCGCGCTTCCGGCGATACTTCGTGGACGGCGATCAGCGGGGGGGTGCTGGGGCACGATGCGACCGGTAACCCGGGCAACTCGGGTGGCCCGCTGGTGACCAGTGACGGCAAGGTGGTGGGCATCCATTTTGCCAGCCGCAAAGATGCCAACCAGTACTTTGCCATCAGCGAGTCCACGGCAAAATCGGTGGTGGCGGACCTGATGAAAGGTCAGGACGTCGACTCGATTGGGGTGAATGGCAGCGTGGTCTCGAATGACGATGGCTCGATCACTGGTGTATGGGTGGCCTCGGTGGCTTCCGGTTCGGCAGCCGATAAAGCGGGCATCAAGCCCGGTGACCTGATCGTCCAGCTTGAAAATCTGGTCGTGGGCACAGATGGCACGATGGCTGATTACTGTTCCGTGATTCGCACTCACGATTCGGATTCGACCTTATCGGTGACCGTGTGGCGCTGGTCTACGGGTGAGATTCTGGAAGGGCAGTTGAATGGCCGCGAGTTGGAAGTAACCGGAACGTTCGACGACAGCATGAGCAGCAGTTCTTCGAGTGCGGATAGTTCAAGCACCTCCAGTACTTCTGAGGCGCAGCCTTACTTTACCGATGAATTCGATGACAGCTCGGATATGAACAATTACAGTTACTTCATGATGAGCGGCGATGCGGATGACCCGAACATGAATATCTACACCGAAAACGGCCAGCTGGTATTCGATCTCAATGGCCCGGAATTGTGGCCGTACTTGACCTACGATCCGTACACCTATTACGATACCGAGGTTGATTTCGAGGCAGAAAACCTGGGCAACAATAACAACAATGTCAGCATCATCTGCCGTTATGATCCCGACCGTGGTTGGTATGAGTTCAACATTGCCAACAATGGTTTGTACAACATCCTGTATTATGATGCTCTGGTCGACCATGCTTATAAACGTCTGTTCGATGGCGGTTCGACCAGCATTCACATGGGTCGGGCAACCAACCAGTACACAGCCATTTGTAAGGGTGATTCCCTCAGCCTGTACATCAACGGCGTCCTGGCGCGCACGGTCCATGATTCGAATCTGTCACAGGGGCAGATTGGGATCTCGGTCTCTTCCTTTGAGGATTACCCGGTACTGGTCAACGTCAACTGGCTGACCATCAGCGAACCCTAGAATTCTTTGCTCTAAAAAACATTCCCCGGAGAGTTCTCTCCGGGGAATGTTCGTTTATGCGGAAGTAGCGGGCACAAGAAGTTTCTTCCTTTGCCAGAAGATCAATGCCAGGATCAGGCCGGTCAGGGCCAGACCCACACCGAATTCATCGATGACGTAGGGGGTCAGACTGTTTGGCAAGGTCAGCGGGGTAAAGATGTTCTGCACGAACAAATTATGGCTGGCGTGGAGCAATGCTGCTGGCCAGAAACTGCCTGAAGAATGACGCAGCCAGCTAAACGCAAAGTTCATGCCGGTGACCATCAGGGTGAACATGATCACTCCATACCAGCGGGGAATGCCGGGGGTGATGTAGTCAGCGAAAAGGATGAGCGGCAGGTGCCACAGCGTCCAGATAGCGCCGGTGATCAAGGTGGCCTGATTGAAGTTGAACAGCTTTTCCAGCTCAGGGAACAAAAGTCCGCGCCAACCGATCTCTTCCCCGGTGCCTGACAGCAGCCCGCCCAGCACACCAAAGATGGCCAGGTTGCCCAGATAGATGACTGACAGCCAGAACTGCGGCAGTTGGGTGGAATATCCGGCGGTGATCGCTGCCAGAGCGGCACTATTGAAAGATCCCAGCCCGCTGATCCAGGTGATGCCGTAGACGATCAGGCAGTAGGCCAGTGGAATACAATAGCCGAGCAGCAGATATTTGAAGCGGCCGGGCTTCCAGCCCATCCCGCGCAGGGAGTGCTCAAAGATCAACTGGGTGAGCAGGGCCGAAACTCCTGGCATCCACATCAAGCCAAAAACGTACAGTCCCCCTGCGGCTGCAATGGTGCCAGCTTGCAGAATAAGGATGTAGAAAATGCTTGAAAAAACGATCAAAAATCCCAGATAGGTGAAGATTTTCTTTTTTGCTTTATTTTGCATGGTTCCCTTCCTGAAAGGAGTGATACACAATATACGAG